>JAZDKH010000364.1:0-2832 GCA_043803325.1 Methanobacteriota archaeon
AAGGTAAATTATATCACGGTTGGGACGGTTCCGGTAACTGAGTATATCCCGATCTCTACCGGTTGGAATTTTGTTTCGGTCCCAAAGAAACTTGCATCTGGGAGTAATACCGCAAGTATATTCAGTCACATCGATGTGAAGGGACACAGTGTATTCCAATATGATGCATCCATGCGGGTGTGGGACATGCTAAATGCAGCCAGCCCTATTCTTCCGCTTGATTCATTCTGGATTTACTCATCAAAGGAAGACAAAATTCCCCTGACCTTTGACACGAATCCGGTTCAGACTCCGCCAACCAAGACCCTGAAGAAAGGTTGGAACGGTATTGGGTTTACTGGCCTCTCACCAATTGAGGCGAAATATACCCTCCTTTCTGTTCAGAATCAGTGGATCAACTGTATCGGATTTAATGGAGAAGCACAGCGATACAACGAGATGATCATCAAAGGCAATAATGACAATACCATGCTCCAGCCCTATATGGGGTATTGGTTGTACGTGAATGCTGATGGAATTCTCGCAGCAAACGCTGCATAACCTTTTTTTAAAAAAAAATTATTGAAGCCGTTCCTGACGGGTCGGTGGTCTGATATGGAGAAGGTTCCGGGCAGCATCCTTAACCCGTGTGATCACTGATCGCGGGGCATACACCCCTACCCGCCACTGACTTCGACGTGTCTCATTCAGGGTAGTGACCAGAGGAGAGACGTCCTCAAGTGGGAGAAAGAGATCCCGATCCTGTACCTGAACCTGCATCTGCATATCCCGGGGAAAAGCAGGTACATCAACCAGAACCTGATGAATTTCAACCCCTGCTATATCTGCGATCTTTGCAGCGATCTGTCTCTCCCGGGTGTTAGATTCGTCAAAAGGCCGGAGAGCTCCTGAAACATCGTTCCTACCAAGATAAAGTGCACGTTTGAAAAGACGACGATAGTACAGATCCTGCATCAGATGCCAGGCACCAGCACTCTCTGAGTGGAGAAGCGTCTGCATGCATTCGGCATCATCCATCCGTACCATCTCCTCGAGAATCCCAACCGGATCGGGACGACTATGTTCATATACGGCGGTTGAGAAAATTTTTTCCGCAATTCTACTTACGTGGTGATAGTACACCGATGGTCTCATCAGAGTCCTTGCTATGAGAAGAGACTCTGCAGCCTGGACACCACTTTCATGAAGCACGATCTCCCCATCAATGAGGCGGGTTGCCCTGATAAGACGACCGGCATCCACGGTTCCGTACGGTACACCTGTGTAATGGGCGTCACGAAGGAGATAGTCCATCCGGTCAACATCAAGATCCCCGTGTATGATACTCGCGAGTGGGTGTGATCCCTCTATCATCTTGCAGACCTCATCAGGGTTCACCTCTATCTCTTCAAGTGCATCACCCAGTGGCTGGTTGATGATCAGATCCCTGACATCGGTATGGGACTTCCCAAGTATCTCAAATGCAAGTCCTTCTATTGCGTGAGAGAACGGACCATGGCCGATATCATGAAGAAGTGCCGCACTCGTCACCAGAAGGTGATCCTTCCGTGGCAGATCAATCTGTGCAGACATCAGGGTTGCAAGATGCATCGCCCCGAGAGAATGTTCAAACCTGGTATGGTGAGCACCCGGATATACCAGATACGAGAACCCAAGCTGACGGATGTACCGGAGTCTCTGAACCTCTGGTGAGTCGAGGAGGGGGAGGAGTTCAGGATCAACCTGTATGTACCCGTGAACCGGGTCTTTTATTGCTTTCATTTTCCCGACCTTCGGTCACTCTTCTGGTACTTCGTCTGGCAGTTTTATGTTTCTTCCGGGATGAGTGTATCATGGGAGGATATTATCATCATAACATTTCTTTCGGGTGGCACAGGAACACCCAAGTTACTCAGGGGTGCCCGGCTCCTGATGGAAGATACAGATATTGCAGTGATTGTGAACACCGCCGAAGATCTCTGGTATCAGGGGGGGCATATCTCTCCTGATATCGACACCGTGATGTATCTGTTCGCCGGAATTCTGAATACGGATACCTGGTGGGGGATAACGGGTGACACGTTTGTTGCGCATGAGCAGTTTACCGCCCTGGGTGTCGACACATATCTTACGGTAGGTGACCGGGATCGGGCAGTTGAACTCTTCAGAGGGGAACTCCTCAGAGGGGGAATGACTCTCTCTGATGCGACCCGGGAGATCTGCCGGAGATTATCTGTTCATGCATCTGTGATCCCGATGACAGATCAGGAGTACATTACCATGATCCGCACACCTGAAGGGCTCATCCATTTTCAGGAGTACTGGGTGAAGCACCGTGGTAAAATTCCTATACTGGAGGTTATGCGAACGCCTCAAAATACTCCTGATGCAGCCAGTTCCGCCCTAAAAGCCATATCACAAAGTGATCTTGTCATCATCGGGCCGAGCAACCCGGTCACCAGCATCTCTCCGATCCTTGAGTGTAATGGAATCACCCAGGCAATCAGGAAGAAGATCACGGTTGCGATCAGCCCATTCATTGGGGATAGACCGGTGAGTGGACCGGCCCGGGATCTGATGATAGCCAGGGGACTTGAGCCAACATCGGCCGGAGTGTATGCCGCGTATGCTGATCTCATCGATCTATTCATTCAGGATATTCGTGATCCGGTTGAGGTTCCTGGTGCTCTCCGATGCGACACGCTCATGACGAGTCCTGAAGTAGCGAAAGAGATTATCAGACTCGTTATTGAGAAGATCGGGTAAAAAATGTCAGGAGAGAGAGATTCCAAACAATTGGAAGATGAACGTGAGGAACAGGGATATTAGGCTTGCGAGATCGGTAGACCCCAG
>JAZDKH010000365.1:0-3028 GCA_043803325.1 Methanobacteriota archaeon
CGGTACTGCTTACAGCATATTCCCATTATACCGAGTTCCTCTCAGTCGAGCAGACCGGAGGGGTTCCCTATGAGGTGCCAGCAGATGATCACCAGCTTATCACTGCAGATGCAGTGGCCTCACGGATCGAAGAGGTAATCCGGACTGCAGGAAAACCCCCGGCTCTTCTCTTTGTAGAAGAGGTGGATTATCAATATGGAAATGTCCATCCGGTGAGGGAGATCGCTAAGGTTACCCACCAGTACGATATTCCGGTCCTCTGCAACGGGGCATATACTGTTGGGATTATGCCGGTGGACGGAAAGGAACTTGGTGCTGATTTTCTTGTGGGATCCGGACACAAGAGTATGGCAGCTCCGGCACCATCAGGAGTGCTGGCAACTACCGCGGAATGGGCAGAAAAACTCTTCAGAACAACCAAAATAACCGGAGACCTTACCGGGAGAACCTTTGGGGTGAAGGAGGTTGAAATGATGGGATGCACGCTGATGGGAGTAACTTCCGTCGGAATGATGGCTTCATTTCCCCATGTCCGTGAGCGGGTAAAAGAGTATGAAACACATCTTGCCCGGTGCAACCGGATCGTTGACGCCCTGTGCTTAATCGAAGGAACCCGGGTGATGAG
The DNA here is from genome assembly GCA_043803325.1 of Methanobacteriota archaeon. GTDB lineage: Archaea > Halobacteriota > Methanomicrobia > Methanomicrobiales > Methanospirillaceae > Methanospirillum. The sequence continues at coordinate 626 of JAZDKH010000365.1, forward strand.
TGAATATCCGAGAAAGCATCCCCTCACCCGGATGAATACCATAGAATCATTTGACAAAGTTGCAAAGACCCATAAGAAAAGAGGGTTTTTCCTGCTGAGTGCACTTCGGGAGCGGGGGATTACCGGGATCATCGCCGGTTCTACAAAAGTATGGAAGTTTAACCCGTACGGGCTCTCGAATGACCAGGCAGCGTATGTGGGCGATATGTTTATCGAGATCGCCAGGGAAGAAGGGCTCATGGTAAGGTGATCCAGTTTCCAAACGCTTTACTTCATCAATTTCCTTCTAAGTACCGATGGATCATCAGCATGAATATACGCAGGATGAACTCCTGCACAAACTAAAGGAACTCGGGTATGATCCTGCATTCCAGGATTACTACCGCCGTTGCATCCCCTTTCACACCTATGCAGCACCAGGTCTCCTCATTGCTATCGGCATGGTTGATTATGCTCTTGAACTGCTCGGTGCAAAGCCGGGTGAGAAGGTGTATGCAGTCTGCGAGACACAGAAATGTGCCCCGGATCCCTTGCAGGTCATTGCGTATTGCACGGTAGGGAATCATCGTCTCCAGGTTGTTCCTATTGGCAGGTTTGCGATCACCATGAACCGGCCATCAATGACTGATTCTGCCGAAGGTTTCCGGGTGTACGTAGATACTAAGAAACTGAATCCATACCCGGTGCTTGAAAAATGGTTTGCAAACAGCCCTGAGTTTTCAAAGAAGACCATGGTCCGCACGCTGGTAGATGAGATTCTTGCATCAAAGCGATCTATCCTCTCGGTTCAGATGGTCCGGATCCCGGTAACCCAGAAGATCAGATGGAATTCAGCAGTCTGTAAGACCTGTGGCGAGCCGATTCCGGAGAAACTACTCGAAGGGGACCGGTGTGCCGGATGTGGAAGCCTTCGGTACTACGAGATTCTGTAATCCCGTTTTCATACAAAAATCACCCCAGTCAGGGCCTCCATCTCAACCCCTGTCTTACCTGTAGATATTACTCTTACATGTGGGGTGATTGTCTCTTCCGTCTGTTCAAATTCGATATCTATTCCATGAACCGGGATACCATGGCACAAAAGGATGATACGAGCGGTGTCCTTGATGGCAAGGGTGGCTGCTACCCGGGCGGTTGCCAGCCCATTGCCTTTGATTGCCGTTCTATCAGAAGTCGCCTTGATAGTATCTCTGCGGAGAATAATTTTTCCTGATCCGGTTGCTTCACGATAAATTTCATCTTTTGCTGATACATCGACCATGTGGATCGCATCGTCAGTAATTTGAGTAAATTCTGTCATGTGATGACCTAAAAAGTATGGAGTTAAAGGACAGAAACTATATATATTTTTACACCAATGAGAACAATCAGAGGTGATGATATGACACAACAGAGAGGCTATCTCACCGGGTGTATAACCATCCTGCTGGCAATTCTGATACTATTCATCATTGAACCGGTGGGGAGTGCTGATGATGACTATCTGGATGGAGGATTTCTGAGTATGCCAGCCTGGCTTTATGCCAGATTGGATCCCACGGCCATGAGCAACATCATAGGTGTTGTCCATGGACATACCTTCTTCAGTCCATCTGAGGACCCCCCTTCCGATACAGGACACTCATTCATTCGGGATATTGATTACTCTCCGCGTATGAAACACTGGGTGTTCTGGTAATGAAAATTGTCAGAGAACACCTATCATTTTTTTCCCCTAATTGGGTAATAATTACAAAAAAAGTGAGAGATTAGATATCTCTTCTTGATCCCATTATCTCTTATCGATACTGTTCATGAGATTATCCATAATCGTATCGATCGCTTTCCAGGTGGGCGAATCGGTTTTCTTCCCGATGAACGGGTGACCTTCATCTCCGGCTTCCCGCATCTGGATGTCGATTGGAATCTTTCCAAGGAATGGAACGTGATGCTCCTTTGCAATACGCTCGCCACCCCCATGTCCAAAGAGATCGATCTCACCATGGCAGTGAGGGCAGGCAAGCCCACTCATATTTTCGATCACCCCAAGAACCGGCATTTCCAGCATCTCTGCAAAGGTGATCGCTTTTGTTGAATCCAGGGTTGCAACTTCCTGAGGGGTAGTCACAATAACCGCCCCCCTGATATTTGGCGCAATCTGAGCGATGGTAAGGGCCTCATCTCCGGTGCCGGGGGGGAGATCCACAATCAGGTAATCGAGACTTCCCCACCTGACTTCAGACAGGAACTGTCTGATCACCCCCATTTTGATAGCCCCCCGCCAGACTACCGGGTCTGATTTTTTCTTTAGCAGGAAGGCCATGGAAATAACCTGCAATGTCCCAGTCATACGGACAGGTACGAGCATATCCCCATCACCCAGGAGTTGGTGCTCCTCAAGCCCCAGCATTTTAGGGATGTTCG
>JAZDKH010000366.1:0-4075 GCA_043803325.1 Methanobacteriota archaeon
ATCTTCAGATTCATGGATGGAGATGGTATCATATTGTTGATCAGTACTTTTCAGATTCTGAAAATACTGATTCATGACCTGTTCATATAGGCCTCGGGGTAATTTTTTCATGATATATGACGAAAAAATTGAGATGTAAAGAGATCGTCTGATGAGTTAAGGAGGAAAAGAGCATTCTTGTTGATAACAAAATTGCATTGGATATCAGTTTTCAATTGTTCCCTCGATGTATGATAATGAGATGGTGCTGTTGTGAGTATTATGGGTTTGTAATTAATATCGGCAACCCTTAACCCTCACAAATCCACATCTACCTCCAAGTATATGACCTCCCGGCTTCTTGATGAGTATCATACCCTGAACACCATCATCGAACAGGATAAAAGAGTCTCCTCCTTTAAATACGCTTTACTCCGGGGAACCATCGAGATATGCCAGCAGTATGCCCACCTGGAAGAAGAAACCGAAGGCCGGCTCTGGTACCCGCTCGGCCTCCTGATTGAAAAATGGATATTCTACTATTATCCCATCTTTGAATCTGAATCTTTCATCCCCCAGCTGAACGGGGAGAAAGAACTGCAGCAGGACAGTAAGAATATCTCCTTCCGTAAACCCCTTTCAGAGATCATAGAATTTTACCGGACCAGGGGAGGAATATCAGTCTTTTATTCTGATTACCGGAGAGGGAATATCCCGGATAGTCTTCAGGAGACCATGAGAGACCTCATCCGGAAAACCAGGTGGGCGATTATTGACGGACCTTTCCAGCACTTGGGCCATTCACAATATGGTTCCCATTTCTCGGTCTTTGACTGGGATCGGGGAAGGCTTCATCTGCCGAAAACCCCGATCTCCCCTGAATACCTTATCTCAAACTGTGGGAGATATTCGGTTTCACCTGACCTTGCGCTCCTTTTCAAATATTTCGGTAGTTTCATCCTGGGAGAAGGTTCAATCCTGAATAAATGGGCGGAGTTCACCACTCAGATCGGGAAAGTACAGGGATTATCAATCACCAGAGAACAGATGCTCAATATTCTCGGTACCGGTCCGGAAACTGAACGAGAACAGATCCAGCGGGCTGGCAGGATATTCGAAACCATGATATGCAGCCAGGGATCCATCCCCTGTGTATGGTCAGGTTATCCGCTGAGGATATGGAAAGACATCCACATCGGATCATATGTTACCCTTCTCACTCTGGAAAAACAACGACCTCTGGAACCTGATGCCGACCAAAAACAGTATTAACACACAAAAGAGTGACAAAATCCCCTCTCCTGATTTCATCACCAGCAGGCAGGACACAATCTGCCGGTTCTGGGAAAGCCAGGCATGTGCATACCCTGACACCTTTCATCGGGAGATCGTATCATCGCTCACCGGAAGAAGAATAACAGCCAACCAGGACTGGATACAGCCGGCATTCTCCGGTCTGCTCGAAAAGAGTCGCTACCTTATCGATATCAGGGGATACACCGCATGGGCCCTGTGATCTGCCCCTTCTGCACTCCCGGACCGGATGAGATCATACTGGAGAATGGGTCTGCGTATGCACGGTTTGACAAATACCCGGTCTCACCCGGTCACCTGCTCATCATTCCCAAGCGACATATTCCATCAATATTTGAGTCAACATCCGAAGAGATTAATGATTTGTGGGACCTGGTCACCATGGCAAAACAGGTTCTTGATGAGAAATACTCTCCGGATGGATACAACACCGGGATAAATGACGGGGAATTTGCCGGCCAGACGATTATGCACCTCCATATCCATCTTATTCCCCGGTACAAGGGGGACATGGATGATCCACGGGGTGGTGTGAGAGGGGTAATTCCGGAGAAGCAAAAATATTGAATAATCATAAATTGTGAGAGGAAATTAATCTGAATTTAGTGTTCTTAACATATTTTTTGATACATCCCCCTGACAACCTCGCTTATCTGATCTCCATTTCCATAGACTTTCACTACCTTTACCATCGTAGTTGAAATCCCTGCCATTTTTTGAATATTTTTCTTCAATTCTGATATTGTCGCTGCAGGAACAGAACTCGTGGAGTTACGTTGAACAATAATAGCGGAAAAATAACGATCAATTAATGAGATATTATTACTATTGCAGTAATCAGTTAAGCGTGTGTGAGTATCGATGATTTGAGTAACTCCGTGATTAATATCTCTGCCTTTTCCATCAGCATATATAAGCAGAATTGATATCTTCGGCATTTTCTGATATCTGATAATAAGGTCTACAATACCAATCCCTCTGTCTGATTGAATGATTTGTCTGATTTTTGGGTTTGTATCCGGGTTATCAATGTGAAAAAATATAAACTGCTCATCACGCTCTGGTCTGACTGATATGGTGACCTTTGATTCACGAAAAGAAGTCCCCGATGTTTTGGAATCTTCAAGTAGTGATTCTATCGTATCACCAGGACTCATTCACCGTCCTCGATGAATAAATCCATGATCTCATCAGAAACCCGACTGAAGGTCTCCCAATTAATCCGGCCTTCAGGAGAGAGAATATTTAAAGCTTTTTTCTTTTCAAAAAGGTATACTGATACATCCCCCTTTGGAATAAATGCATCAGATGAATGGAGATAAAATCTCCCACAAATTGACTCTTTATCCTGAAGGGTCTCTGCTTGCATCAGATTCACTAAATGATCAACAATATATGGACTATGTGTTGTAATAATCACATTTAATCCGTTATGTACCAGGATGGACAAAAATTCAATAAACTTCGCTTGTGCTCGTGGATGAAGGTTCATTTCAGGTTCATCAATAAGGATAAGATCATTGAATTTTGCCAAGTAACGTAAATATAATACCAATGGAGTGTTGTCCTTAACCATTGATGATACAACCGGCATATCAAGAACAACCTTGTCATCAGAATTCAAACGATATAGAAGGTCGTCTACAAATACTGAACTTTCTGATGAATAAAAGATATCTCCTTCGAGGATGTCTTTTTCAAGAATTCGAGACAGTTCAATATATTTCTGGACAAATTTATCCTTTTTCGCTTCTTTTACTCGCTGATCAGGTTTTAAGAATGAATTTTCAGCTGAAATTTTGAGGTTGATGAGATCTGAAATTGGATATGCAAGTGATATCGCAGGCGAAGAATCATCAATTTCTTCTTGAATAACCGGACCTTTCTGGTTGCGACTTCGACGGAAAAATGTGAAAATTCCTGTCCGTTCCACAGGGAGATAGTAAGTTCGATTATTAAAACCTTTAAAAAAGGAGCTAATAATTATAAAAGTGATGAAATCGCGTCGAATAAAGTCAGGAAGTTCGGATAATGCCTCTTCATCTTCAGTGAGGTAGAAGTAAATCTCTGAATCCTTGGTCTTTTTCTCGGCATTGATCAGACCAACACCACTTTTTCCTTTCCCTACTGTTGATTTAACAGCATACATCTGAATATTTTTTTTAAAATCTGATAGTCCTTCAGTCAAATCAACCTTGACATCCGCCTCTGTAAAATCTGGTCGTGATGATCCAAGAAATTCATTTAACTGATGGAGAGAAAATCTAGCAATATTATTAATAAACTCCTTCCCTTCTGAGGAAAAGAAAGAGATTAGATTAAATTTTGCCGCTCCATTCTGGAGTAGGGTATCTATTGTTTGGTTTAATTGTGAATATTGTTCCTCAAGTCCACCACTCACATATGCTGATGAATACTGACGCCAAACTGCAGGATTAAATATTGAACTAATTGCAAAAGCGGTCCATGTTTTCCCTACATTATTCTGCCCAACAAAGACTGTGAGTGGACGTAAGACAATACAGGCCTCATCTATAGCACCACAATGAGAGAGATTAAATTTCATATTAATCGGAAATTTCCCCCATATAAATAGGATATCAAGATTTTATGATTAGATATTTATTCTACATATGAATAAAAGATATCGAATATTAGGTAAGTATCTCCCAATAGACATTTTTAATTATGTGAATACAATTCAGAATAATACTATAGGTAACAACCTTGGTTATGGAATAAACACAAAAAAGAAGTGAGGATACTCACTAGGTCCCTTAAC
>JAZDKH010000367.1:0-2172 GCA_043803325.1 Methanobacteriota archaeon
AAGAATTCTTCCGGTCGATAGGTGATGTCGGTATACCCAAGGTATTTTTTCTGGGCAGAGAATATTGGATAACTTTGTGAAATGCCAAAAAATCCTTCTTTTAAAAGAAATTCATTACTAAGAATTGGTTTTTTCTCGGTATTTGCATGGATAACCTCAGGTTGATAACTGAGATCTTCACCGATAAGATCTGAATACATTGAAGGTGCAGCCGCAGACACTTTTCCTTCCGGGGTGATAACAAGGGAAGAAAGACCATATGGAGTTTGTGCCAGTTTTTTATTAAGAATGTCAATAGCTTGCGTTCCCATTAGATCAGTCTCTGCAAGTTCTTCTGCACTTTTGGCATTCTCAGCATCAAGTTCTTTGAGTCCGCCTTCGATATCTCCAATTACCTTATCAAGAACTCCCCTCATCTCATGTGTGGAATCTTCTCTCCAATAATTGGTATCTGGTGCACCCATAGTACCATTCGCGAGTAACAGGATTAGTACCAGCCATACCAGTACAGTCAATTGTTTCATACTACATCAATATGATGAGCTTCGTATAGAACCCATCGCCATAGTGTAATCCTAGAAGAAACCCGCAATCCTTTTCTGATAGGTTGACGGTAATTAAACTGGTACTCTTCCTAAAGTTCTCTTCAAACCATCAGGTGTGTAATCTTGCCAAAAAAACCGGACCTCCAGGATCACTCTCACAAATGGCTTGTTATGGGGGCTTCTTTTCTGAAAAAAGATCAACTTGACAAGGCATTTTATGCGTTTAAAGAGGGACTCCGCGCTGATCCGGAGAATGCAGAATTATGGTTCCAGGTCGGTATCGTTCTTTCAAAGCAGGAACGACCCAGGGATGCGATCAAGATGTATCGCAATGCACTCAAGTATGATCCGGGAAATTATAATGTTCAGCTCCAACTTGGTATAGCATTACATGAAGTTGGGATGTATAAAGAGGCGATTGTCGTCTTCAACAATCTTATTCAGGATCAACCCTTCCTCTGTCAGGCATGGATGTACCGTGGCTCCTGCCTCACTGCAAAAGAGCAATATAAGGAAGCACTGGGAGATCTTGAGGAAGCCATCGACTGTGGGCTCAGTCAGGTGGAGATCTGGGTTCTGAAAGGATATTGTTTTGAACAACTTGGAGAGTACCAGGAATCTATCGATGCATACCAGATAGCTACTGACATTGCTCCTGATGATCCGATGCCCTACTTTGGTCTGGCAGGATCTCTCATTCATATCGGTGATAATGATCAGGCAGTTGATTCTCTGAAGGTGGCAATCCGGAAAGATTCAGAGTTTGCTGATGCATGGAATCTGCTCGGTGATCTACATGCAGATATGGGAGAACTCGTTGATGCGACAGATGCATATCAGCATGTCCTCAAGATCCAACCCTGGAATATCGAAGTCAGGTTCACCTATTCCCTTCTCAAAGCTGAACTTTCAAACGATGTCGATGGGGTTACCGACATCCTGAATCAGATCATTCATGAAGGTCAGGAGACTCCTGGATATTACAACTCCCACGGGCTTGCTCTTCTTCATATGAAGAAGTATGACAATGCAATCCAGGCATTTGAGCATGCAGTACGTCTTGAACCGGGCAATACCTCATACTGGCACAATCACGGGGCTGCTCTGTACAAACTCAAGCGATTTAATGATGCAACAAAATCATTTCAGAAAGCGCTTCAACTAAGCCCGGGAAATGTAAATTCCTGGATTGGACTTGGAATGGTAGGGTATAAATTGTACGATTATACTCGTGCAATTACCGCTTTTAAGCAGGCTACGAAGATAAACCCGAAGAAAGCAAATGTCTGGATTCTTCTTGGTGATGCCCAATACGAACGGGGTTCGTGTCGAGACGCAGTGGCTTCATATGACAGGGCTTTAGAACTGGATCCAGAGAATACGGTGGCATGGAATCAGCGGGGTGTTGTTCTTCGATCACTTGGCAGCCATACCGATGCCCTGACGTCATTCGAACATGCAGCAAATCAGTCCAGTGATAAACCTGATACCTGGGTGAATCATGCGGTCACCAGTTTTGAGATTGGAGAGTATGGCAGTACCATATCTTCATTTGAGAAGGCGTGTAAGATCGGCCCGATACCCATAGACAGCTGGCGGATCTACCTGAATGCTCTGGCTTATCAAA
>JAZDKH010000368.1:0-3503 GCA_043803325.1 Methanobacteriota archaeon
AAACCTCTCAACACCCGGGGTTTCGCTCCCCCACCATCCCCCCCCCGCCCGACGCGCGCCACGCCGCAACCTTTATATAGGTCATTGCCCTTAGGGTCCCTTTTCGGACATAAGTTCCATATAAGAACCTTTATTGCCCAAAACGCCGATATATATGTGGTGACTGTGATGCCTGCAAGCGCACAAACCAAAAAGGGTCGATTCCGAATCGGCATCGTGGGCTTTATGTCCGCAGCTGGAAATGCGATCCACCTCGACACCCCGACCGGGAAGTATGTACTCCCTGCGTACAAGTGGGCCAGACTGTTAAACGGTCAGCGGTCAGTATTCGGGTGGATATTAGACCTTGATTGCTCCTTTGATGGATCATGCTCTATCTGTTTCACCATCGAGAAGGACCTGATCAAAGTCGAAGACCAGGAACAGCACGAAGACTATTTCGTCAGGGTCGAGGATATGCGAAACCTTGCCCCCGGTCAGATGATCCCCGTCTATGGAACATCTTCCCCGGTCTGGAAGTATAGAAAGTCCGGAATTGCCGGAATGATTCAGAACCTTACCCGGATGACAGCCCCAGCAGAGGCGATATGAATGTTATTCAGATCGTCCTCAGCCTCGATAACTATCCTCAAAAAATTTGAGGATGATTTTTCCCAGTACATGGCCGTCATGGTGCCGAAAATTGGGCGGGGAATGGCTGATAAATCCTATGCTCCCTCTTTTGCAGTTGAAACCGCTATCAGAGATCATCCCGAATGGTTTGAGCTCACTTTCTCTAAACTCAGGCGTCCGGAAAAGTATTACGGAAAAGACCCGGAATTCTGGATTCGTGAGCGGGTCACCCAGGGACTATCACATATGGCGGTGATCGCATGAACTCCGCTTCTTTTGCCAGGGCCGAGGCTGCATGGCTTGAACCGCCAGAATACCACCCAACACCTGATGATCTTGATGAGGATTACCAGCGGGTAAAAAAGGAGGTTGAAACAATCACCCTCTCTTTTGCTGAGGAATTCTGCGGAGAAGTCGAAGACTCCGGATGTGTAGAAGTGATCATTGATGCAGCCAGGGCAATGATCACCACCCTTGAGGAAAAGACCGCAGAGCTCGAAGAAATTGAAGAGTCGCTCTCTTGCCTCCCTGACCCGGATGCAGAGTACGACGATCCGGAATTTTAGAGAGACGATAAATAATGGCACTGATACGGATTCAATCCGCTTCTATCACCATCGAAATAGAAGGGGACCAGGAACAGATAGAGAGCATACTGCAGCTGATGAACACTGCACAGATTAGAATCTGCAGCCACTATAACGGCGTACGAATGGGGATGAATTAAATGATACTCGTTCGATTCAGCGCAGTAATCAAGGATATTACCATCGAAGTGGAAGGCGAAGCCGACACCCTCACCGGAATTATTGAAGCATGGGAATCATTCGTTCTTTCTACCTACCAGGTAGAACACGAAACCGCACCAAGCGGTTATAACGAAATGGACATTCATATTCAAAATCTCTGCAGCCCGGCCATGGAGGTGAACTGATGACAGAATCATCTTCTTCTCTCTTTGGTCCGGTCATCTCCTGCTACTCCCGGCAAATGGCCATCGATGACGGCATATTAATCGAAGTCCCCGAGGTCATGAGCAAAGAAGCGGGCATCGTCTTCCCGGTTGCATATACCGTGGGAGTTTGGGATTATATTGAACCGGAAGATATCGCAGAAATGCCCGGCCAGAGTAAGGACGGGAGACTTTGGGACCTGCTGTCTATGTTCAGATTTGCAGCCCAGACCTCAAAAGGTCACACTGACCGGTTGACGTACAAGATGATCTTTCAGATGAGAAAACAGGTTCACAACCGGGTTATTACCATCCCCGAAACAGTTACCATTTACGCGGCATGTGGTCCCGGAGATCATGGAGAGCCGGTTATCACCCTCATGCTCCCCGGGGAGGACTAACCCCATGAAATTTTTGTCAGTGAAACAGGCTGCAGAATACCTGAGTTTCTCCCCTAAAACCATACGCCGGATGATACAATCCGGAAAGCTTCCAGCCTGCAAGATCAGCGGAGAATTTCGAATAGATCAGGAAGACCTGAAAAAGAGCATCGAGTCTGCACAAGTCAGACCAATCATAAACGGAAGTGAATAATGTCTTCAGTTGAAGCGATATCATCAGGAGCCGGGACAACTCTGGCCAGCAAGGAGTACCGAATAGTAAACCTGAAAGCTCAGAACTTCCTCAAACTAAAAGCCGTGGACATCACACCGGGAAAGAACAATGCGATCTATATCACCGGAAAAAATGGAGCAGGGAAGAGCTCTGTCCTGAAAAGTATCTGGTCGGTCTTCGCGAATAAAGAACTCTCCCGTGATCACTCCTCACCCATCAGGGAAGGAGAAGAGACCGGATCGGTTCGGGTTGACCTGGGGGAAATATCAGTTACCCGGACATGGACCGCTGAAGGATCGTATCTCAAGGTTGAGGGAAGTAACGGGGCAGTATACCAGAGCCCGCAGACGCTCCTCAATAAATTGAAGACGAACCTGAGTTTTGATCCGTTAGCCTTCACTCGGATGGACCGGAAAGAACAGAGAGCAACCCTGATAAAGCTGATCGGTATCGATACCGAACCGTTAGATCAGGAGCGGGAAGGATTCTTCAACGCCAGGACAAATCACAACCGTCAGGTGAACGAGCTCTCCGCTGAACTGACCGCATACCAGGGGATACCAGTAGATGTTCCTGATCAGTTCGTATCTGCAGCCAATCTTATCAAGGATATCAGAGAAGCGGAAGCGAGTAACACCGCAATACTGACTATAAAAAGAACCATAGAGAGTACCGAAGGCGAGATCGTACAACTTGAAACGCGATTGAAAGAGGCGAAGGCGAACCTGAATACCCTCCTTCTCAAGGCGGAAGACATGACCGAGATAGACATCTCCCCCCTTGAAGAGAGACTTTCAAAGATTGAAGAGATCAATAAACAGGTCACCAGGAAGCAGAAATCAGCGGATATCATGAACAAGCTCAGAGAAGCATCAAAGAAAGCCGATGCAATGACTGAGAAGATCGAAGATATCGATCGGAGAAAAAAGGACCTCCTGAAGACTGCAGCCTTCCCGATTAAAGGCCTCTCGTTTGACAAAGACGGGGTTCTTCTCAATGGCCTCCCATTAAGCCAGGTGTCAACATCAGAACAGATCAGAGTCTCTCTCTCGATGGGCATGGCTCTCCGGCCCGGTCTCCGGGTCATGCTCATCCAGGATGGATCACTTCTTGATGCGCAAAGCCGGGAGATAGTCGAATCCATGGCGGAAGCGTACCAGATGCAGGTCTGGATCGAGACGGTAGACGAAGAAGGAACAGCCGCGATCCTGATAGAAGACGGGGAGGTAGTGACTCCATGATCACCCTCTCTCGTTACCGGGGAACACGAGCAGAGATCGACCCTGACCAGGATCAAAAACTGATCACAGTCCCGAGGAAGACC
>JAZDKH010000369.1:0-2612 GCA_043803325.1 Methanobacteriota archaeon
AGGTCCCCCCGACATTCAATAAGGAGTTGTTTTGAAAGTCGACTCAGTGATTCCTGCACTATTTCAATGGAATACTTACTTGTCTCGCATATATCCTCTACCCTGCACCCTTTCGCTCTGGTGATGACATGGTAGATTGCCCAGTCATAATCTTCCGCTCTCACGCTCTGGAAATGTTGGCAGGACAGGTAATTAGTTCTTGATATGATACTCCAAATTTCGTTATTACTTTGAAGAAAACTGAGGTCATAGGAAAGGGTATCTAAATATGAAGGAGAGATCAGAGCATGCAGATCATGCACAAGATGCCAATACTGGTACTGATTCTCTGTCTGGTTGCCGGGGTAGCCGCATTAGCAGATGATACCACAAAACTGACCCCGGAAAAGAACCTGATTCATGTTTCCGGGAGTGGGGTTGTTAAAACAGCCCCTGACCGTTGTGAGATATCGTTCTCGGTTGTGACAAAGAATTCTGATGTAAAAGCAGCACAGAAGGAGAACGCCAGAAAGATGGATACCGTCATGGGGGCTCTGAAAGACCCCTCAAAAGGAAACCTCACTCCTGCTGAAATTGGAACCAGTTCGTACTCCATTTCTGAAATGTATAGTCCTGATGACGCGCTGAAGGCGAAGTTCGGTGAGAATGTGGTTATTTACGAGGTCTCAAATACCATCACCATCGAGACAGATCGGATTGATCTGGTTGGGGATTTCATCGATATCGCGGTGGCAAGCGGGGCTAATGGGGTCAGCTCACTGCAGTTTACCCTGAGTAAAGCCCGGACGACCGAATTTCGGACCCAGGCCCTGAAGATTGCAGTAGATAAAGCGAAGGCGGATGCAGAAGCCGTAGCCAGTGCCCTTGGTCAGCAGGTGGGACCGGTTCGTGAGGTTACTGTAGATGATACCTACTCCCCTCCACTCTATTATAATCAGGATATGAAGACTGCCAGTTACGCAGCTGCAGCCCCGTCAACACCGATACAGCCGGGCAGTATCGATGTAACCGCCAAGGTGTCAATAGCGTACGAGATCATCTGATCTCAAGAAAACCCCTATTTTTTCGTTTTCATTGAGCCTGGGATAAGGAACTCCCATTAAGGATCAGGGAGATACATGAATACCAGCCAGAAAAGGAGTTTGCGATGAAGAGGGGATTGAAGAGCCGTATCTCTGTGTTCGGTCTGGTTCTGATTCTGATTTTTTTCAGTTCCGGAATTGTCGGATTTGCTGTGGGTGACCAGATGAATCAGTCTGGTCAAAATAATGAATCATATCGGATCGGGAACGGATTCATTAACGGAGAGGGGGAAGTCAGTATGAACAGTCTCATCACCCTCCTGCAGGAGATGGGGCTTGACATCTCATATGGACAAGATGGGGGCACAGTCTTTTCCATGGTTGATCAGTCCCTGACCCGGATAATCACTGATCTCTCCTCGGGAAACACTAACGGGTTTATGGACATCCCGCTCATCAACGAAACTCTGAATTACCTGGGAATCAGTCCGGATGATATCATTGTTCGTCCCGAGGATGTCTCTCCCTCTATGGCAGCGATTGATCGATATAACGAGAGGTATTCAACCGTCCAAAACAACTCCGGTGTAGTATAATTTCGAATACAAATCCCTTTCATAAAGGATACGATGTCACGATCAAATAGATTTTGATCAGAGAGTGGTTATACTTTAAGCAGCAACCGGATCAGCATGCTTTTCACCGATGATGGCAGCCAATATGATACCCTCTCAACTATTGCGGATACAATCTTTCGCCGATGTGATGATGACCCCTCCTGTATCGCATCAGAGATACACAAACTGGATCCTGAAATTCAACGTTCTCTCCTCTCGTCAGACCTTATGAACGCCTGGCAGGTGTTCTGGTATTATTTCGAAGATTATCCGGGAGATGATGCAGTTGAATTCCTTACCTTTCATTCAGCCGGTGAACTGACAAAGGGCGTTCCGATGGGTGATATTGATATCTTCACCCTCACCTTCCAGGTGATCGATGGTGATCCGGAGATTAGACTGTCAGATGATGTTCAGGAGGTCGCCAGATTCCGTGGGGTCGCCGCTTGGGCTGAAACACGAGTGTATCTTGAAGAAGGGGGGATTTAAAGGGATTATTGTTGGTAAAATCTCACATTGATGGGCAACACTATGATAGAAAATGAGCTCACTCTTGTAGATAATTCGTCATTTTTTCGTTTATTATCCTGGTGATGAACCAGTAGAATTCCTCACCTTTCATTCTGCTAGTGAACAGATAAAAGACGTTCCGATGGGTGATATTGATATCTTCATCCTCACCTTTCTGGTGATCGGTGAGGAGCTGGAGATAGGACTATCAGACGCTATACTCAGGTTGAAAAGAGACAAACCCTTTATCCGGACTCACCGGACAAGGGGAAGGCACTCATAATATCATCAGGTTTGCCAATGATCATCAGGATATCAGAGTCCTGGATAACTTCCTCCCCACCCGGGCTGATGATCATCTGTCTCCCCCGTCTGATAGCGACGACCGATACCTGATACCTGCTCCGGAGCTGGCTGTCTGATAATGATATGCCAACCAATGGAGATTCTCTTTTAATCCGAA
>JAZDKH010000370.1:0-3769 GCA_043803325.1 Methanobacteriota archaeon
TGTCCTTGCCTGATATGAACGGGGTTTGAAAGCCGGTCGCACCATCATAACACCCGATTGCTGCAGATTTCAGCTGATCAAGCCGTCCGGGTTCGTCAGATGAGCACCAGCAGAAGTTGTCAAGAATAGCGATTGCTTCCAGAGGGATACCGAGAGCAATGAGCCCACGGATCGCCGTGTCAATACAGGCACCTGCCATGCGATAAGGATCGATCTCAGAGTACGAAGGGAAGATCCCTTGTGAGAGTCCTACACCTTTTTTAGAACCAAAAACAACTTTTGTGAGTGTTGCCATCCCCTGAACTCTTCCGACTCCCTGGATTGGCCCGAGTACATGCCCTCCCTGTACGGTATGGTCATATTGGATCGAGATAAACTCCTTTGAACAGATGTTCTTTCGCTGGAGCATGGTTTTCAAGGTTTCATCGAGATTGGCTGGACACCGGGTTTCCGGTTCAGAAATAATCGGAGCGGTATGAATCGTCCGGAGATGCTTTTCAGGAAGACCGTCGTGAAGGAATGAAAGCTCAATATCCATTACCACAGATCCATGGAATTCGACCACGCAACGACCGGTATTAGTGAAGTTACCGATCACAGTAGCCTCAACTTCCCGGTGATGGAATAATTCCATGAACTCATCGATCTTTTCTGGAGGAACCGCGAATGTCATCCGCTCCTGAGATTCAGAGATCCAGATCTCCCACGGTGCCATACCCGGGTATTTGAGCGGAACTTTATCGAGCCAGACATGACATCCGTTGCATTCTTTCGCCATCTCAGCAACTGAACACGAGATCCCGCCAGCACCGTTATCGGTTATGCTGCTATAAAGACCACGGTCGCGAGCTTCCTTTACGATCACATCAGATAATTTTTTCTGGGTGATCGGGTCACCGATTTGAACTGCAGTGACCGGACTTGCTGGATCAAGTGCCTCGGAGGAGAAGGTGGCTCCATGGATTCCATCTTTTCCTACCCGGCCCCCTACCATCACAACAAGGTCACCAGGATTTGCTTGTTTCTCGTAGAGTTTCCTGGTGGTACCCTCACGGGGCATGACGCCGACCGTGCCGGCGAAGACGAGAGGTTTGCCCACATAGCGGTCGTCGAACCAGACAAACCCCTGGGGAGTCGGGATGCCTGAACAATTCCCTCCGACTCCCACACCGGCCACAACCCCATCAAGGATTCGTCGAGGGGAAAGGATAGGAGTTGAACAGTTCTTACCACGATAGAGGGAAGGGTTCGTGTCAGGGTCACCGACACAGAACCCATAGATGTTGATACAAGGTTTAGATCCAAGACCAAATCCGATGGTATCGCGATTTACTCCAACAATGCCGGTGAGGGCACCACCAAAGGGATCGAGTGCGGACGGGGAGTTATGGGTCTCAACCTTATGGGTAACTAAATACTGATCATCAAAGATAATCGCCCCTGAGTTGTCTGAAAAGACCGACAAACAGATATCCTTGTCCCCTTTCTCCTGCCTGATCTTATTAGTAGCCGCCTGAATGCAAGATTTATAGAGGCCTTTCGGCAAATCATCGTCGATAGGTGATGCAAAAATAGTGTGCTTACAGTGTTCACTCCATGTCTGGGCAAGTGCCTCAATCTCAACGTCGGTTGGAGTTCTCCCCTGAATGGAAAAGTAGTCCCTGATTGCATACATCTGCGCAAGATCGAGAGCAAGCGGTCCCCTCCGGTGACCGGTCCGGGGATCGATGATCCCTTCTTTCCCGATTTTGACAAGATCCTGGTCATCCACGTTGAGATCGACCAGTTCTGCAGTAGGCAGCTCGTGAAGTTCTACGAATGGAACAATCATATCCATCCCTGATGTTCCATACTCCTGCCGGGTTTTTATGTGTACCCGGTTTACCAAAGGGTTTGCCAGGGTTGCTGCCAGACTCTGTAGGGCATCGGGCGAAAGTCTCCCACTGACAAAGTAGAGATGCGAGGAGTAGACCGATTCACCTGGTTCAAATTTCCGTCTTGTATAATCCTCAATAGTCTGACGTGCGGTGGTGCCTATGTTATCGGTGACACCCGGAAGAAAACCGACCTCAATAGCGAGATCGAAGTATGCCGATGTCGCTTCGTCTACCGAAAATTTCTGAACCACCGGGTTACTCAGCTGAATGCCAATCTCATGGAGTTCTTCAGGAGTGAAATCCCGTGAATTTGTGGAGATGGTATAAATATCGACTACATGGAGTTCTTCAATAGGAAACCCAAGTGAGCGGAACCGATCGGTTCTTACTGCAAGGCGGGGATCAGCCTTATAACGGACTTCTATCCGATGGACATATGCCATGTAAACCTGATACTTAGTTTATCTTGGTAAGCAAAATAGGTATCAAACCAGAGTGATGATACAGCGATACAAAAAACCTTCTGGAGAATCAGGTACTAATAACTGTGAAAGAATGGAGATTCCTTGAGTCAATTCTACGATAATGCTGTAAATGGCTGATATAATGACCATACGACAGATATATCAAAAGGATAATAGTTACCTCACCGGACCCCGGGTGTATGATGTGTATATCCCAAGAATACTCAGTACCGTGAATATTCCGAAAATTACCAGGGTACTGCTGAGGAGCTGGTCATATACATCAGGAGTGATCTGGACTGTTCCGATGATCACGGAGAAGACCATCATGGTTATAGCAAGACTTATGAGTTGACCAATAGCCCGCATGGTAGAGACCATTCCTGATGCTAATCCTAGATAATGAGAATCCACTGAACTCATGATAGCGTTGGTATTAGGTGATGAGAAGAGGCCATATCCCAGACCCAGTACGGCCAGACCAAAAGTGATAATCAGAATTGGTTGGGCAGGAAGAGATATCATAAGTAAGATCAGCCCGACTGCGGTAAGACCCATTCCCACAGTCGCGATAATGCCGGGATCCACCGTGTCTGAGAGATGACCGGCAACAGGTGAAACAAATGTCTGTACAAGTGGCTGGGCGAGGAGGATAAGACCGGCTGTTGCCGGATCGAGTCCACGGTTATACTGGAGTAAGAGACTGACCAGGAGACTCACGGCAAAGACGACTGAATAGTTGATCATTGCGGCAATATTCGAGAACAGAAAAGTGCGGTTGCTCTGAAAGATCGTCAGTTCCAAAAATGGATTTTTTTGTTTCTTTTCCCACCAGATAAAGATCAACCCGCAACCAAAACCTGCTCCTACGAATACAAAACCGGTAAGTAATGGAAGGGTGGAAAGGCCATACATACAACCGGTAAGAGTCAATGCATACAGAAGGAGACCTGTTTTGTCAAATCTATGCTCTGCCTTCTCTCTCCAGTCTCCATGAACCGACGTGAGGGTTAGAATAATCACCAATAGAGCAATGGGGATGTTAAAGAGGAATATAGATGGCCATCCAAAATGCTGGGTAAGAAATCCTCCAAGGACCGGTCCCAAAGAAAGGCCAGCATATACGGTAGCCGTAATGATCCCTATCGCTCTGCCCCTCTCCCCAGGAGCGAAGACGATGGTAATGATAGCAACTGAGGTCGCAAAGACCATCGCTCCTCCAAGTCCCTGGATGATTCGGGAGGTGATGAGCATCGCTCCTGATACTGACACTGCTGCACAGAGTGATCCGATAGCAAAGAGAATATTTCCAATCAGGAAGAATCGCTTTCGACCATATATGTCTGCTATCTTTCCAAATGGAAGGATGCAGACAGAAGCGGCGAGCAGATAGGCAGTTGTGATCCACCCAAGAGTAACCGCATCCAG
>JAZDKH010000371.1:0-17684 GCA_043803325.1 Methanobacteriota archaeon
AGTCCGGTCCCTGGTAGGGGTGCGAAAGATTGCTATGACCGGAACCCCGGTAGAGAACCGGCTTGCTGAACTCTGGTCGATCATGGAGTTTCTGAACACCGGGTACCTTGGTGGTGAGAAGGCATTTGAGCGGGGATACAGCGTTCCTATCGAGAAGTATCATGATAAAGAAGCATCTTCAAGGCTCCAGCAGCTGGTCCAGCCATTCATCCTCCGCAGGGTGAAGACCGACAAGTCAATCATCTCTGATCTCCCGGAGAAGAATGTGATGAAACGGTACTGCACCCTGACTCCAGAGCAGGCAACGTTGTACCAGGCAGTGGTTGAGAGTATGATCACTGAGGTGAAGGATGCAGAGGGGATTGCCCGCAGAGGAATGATCCTTGCTGCCCTGCTCCGCCTGAAACAGATCTGTAATCATCCGGATGCCTTCCTCGATGACGGGAGACTCACTCTGGACCGGTCCGGAAAGATCGAACTTCTCTTCTCCTTAATCGAGGATGTGCTTTCAACTGGTGATGCCGCGATCCTCTTCACCCAGTACCCGACCTTTGGTGAACGGCTGGTTGGCCTTATCAGAAAGACATTCCATGAGGAGGTTCTCTTCCTGCATGGCAAGACCTCACGGGCAAACCGGGATGAGATGGTCCAACGGTTTGCCCATCCATCCGGTCCCAGACTCTTTCTGCTCTCTCTGAAAGCGGGAGGAGTCGGCCTGAACCTGACCAGGGCAAGTCATGTCTTTCACATCGACCGGTGGTGGAATCCTGCCGTGGAAGATCAGGCGACTGATCGGGCGTATCGTATCGGTCAGCAGAAGAACGTCGCGGTGCATCTGCTCATCAGTGCCGGGACTCTGGAGGAACGGATCGATCTCCTGATGGAAGAGAAACGAAACCTGGCCGGGAGTATCATCGGCTCCGGAGAGGACTGGATCACCTCACTCTCGACTGATGAACTCCGGGATCTCTTCAGTCTGCGTGGCGAGATGATAGGAGGTACATTATGAGCTGGGAGTATTATCCTAAAAGCACCCCCCGTGCAGTCAAAGACGGCATCAAGGTGAAAAGCAAGCGAGGGGATATCGGAGAGCAGTGGTGGTCGAAACGGTTCCTCGATGCCCTGAACCGGATGGGGATGGACAGTAGGCTGGCACGAGGGAGAAATTATGCAAGGAGAGGGCAGGTGAGCAGACTTGAGATCACGGACGGGGTGGCGTATGCATCAGTGCAAGGCTCTAAGCCGAGGCCATATCAGGTTGAAATTAAGCTTAAACCATGGGATAAAAAGACGTGGAGTACCGTGATCGCCGAGATAGCCGGTCAGGCCCTGTATGCAGCCGAACTCCTCGCCGGGGAGATGCCCCATGAGATAGAGGAGGTAGTGCAGGCAGCCGGAGTGAAACTCTTCCCTGACAAGAGTCGCGACCTTGATACTGACTGTGACTGCCCTGATTATGCAAATCCATGCAAACACATTGCAGCGGCATACTACATCCTTGCTGAGAGGTTTGATACGGATCCCTTCCTGATATTTGCAATGCGAGGAAAAGGAAAGGAGGAACTGCTGGATGAACTTCGTAAGGAACGAGGGGCCGCAGAGCCAGAAATAATCCCTGCTCAGGTTCCCAAACTGGCCACGGGCCAGGAGGCCCCGGTTCCACTGACCGCTACAGGATTTTATGATCTCCGTCGGTCACTTGATGATTTTGAGGTACATCTGACTGCCGGGCCGGAGGTAAAAGGTGCCATACTCAGACGGCTTGGCCCTTCCCCGTTCATCATCGGGAAGATGAACTTTTGTGATCTGATATCTCCCGTGTACGAATTTGGACCAGAGTATGTACGGCGAAGCATTCATGGAGAAAAGGATGACCAGAGTGAGAGAGGGGGAGGTTAAGTTTTCGAGCATTTACACCCTGATGATGTGACCTGTGTTTCAGGGGGTGATCGCGAGGGTCTTTTTTATCATATCCGGGTTCATATCATTACTCATCCTCCCCCCATAGAGTAATTTGATAACCTCCTGATCCAGATACGATAAATTCGCGGAGATGTTTATATTTTTGTAAAAATAACTATCCGGTCTGATACTCGTCTCCCCGTGAAGACCACAACTCCAGAACAGTGACTTGGAAATATAATACTCTCGTAAGGCCGGGGTAAGGCCATCCCATAAATACAGGTAATCAGAGGTCAGAAAGCCGATCATCTTCCCATCATTGCCTTTAATTATCTGTTCTTTTGATGACTGATATTTATCCTTTTTATATTCATCCAAATCCCTCATGGGGAGAATTCTGATATTATAATAATGATAGGGTACATCCTCATAGTTATTTTTCAAGTCCCCAAGCATTACTGATTCATCTTCAAACTGTGTTGTTGAAGAGAGATTGTTGAAATTTCGTGCAAATGTAAAGACGGTATTAATATCATCCTGAGTGAAGGAAGAATCAAACCAGAACAGATATTTCAGGTCATCCTTGAGGAGGCTCAGGTTAGTATTGTCCTTACCAAATGAAATATCGATGAGATGCTGGGTTATCTCATCCTTCATATTGCTTTTTTCGCGAGATTCAGTGAGAAATTCATCACTCGTAATATCACTTCTCAAGTAGAGAGCCCGGGGAGTATACAATCCGATTACCATTCCAGGCCCTGCCTTCAGAATTTCATCTTCCTGACCGATATTTGCAGTAATCTGGGTTAAGTATTCGGAAGAAATGAATTTTATATCATAGAAAGACTCTGGTTCGATTTTGACACGGTTATCCCCTAATGGAAGCAGATCAGAGTAATTTCCCGGATCATACCCTAATTCTGACGATAATACGGTTGAACCACGAACCCCCATAGTCTCTTCAGCATATACAGGAGTGAACAATATTAAAACAAAGAGAAAAAGGAATAAAAAAGGGGAATTTTGAATATTAAATACCATGCCTAATTTATGAAATGTATTAATATTAAACTTACTAAAAGTCATTTCAGAACATCAAAATAATATGAGTAGGTAATACAATCTATGAATTTCTTAAAAACTTGTTTTATAATAGGAATCCTAATAATCACCATAACCATGACAGGGTGTGTATCCCAATCAGGAGATATGGCACTCAACGGCTCTGGAGGAACATTGAACGCACCAGAACAGCCAGAAAAATCAGTTACAGATATTAAGGGAAGGGATTCTACCAATCAGAGTCGTGCTAATGACTCATTAGACACGAAAAACTATTATAACATCCGCATAATCCCTGCCTCAGCACTGGATCAGCTTGAGAAAGAGATGACCCCAGATGAATTCCTCATCCATAATGAGAAAGGAGATGTTATTGGCATTGTATCATCTGAAAGTCTGGTTATACGCGGTGATTTAGTCCAGCTTGAGCGTTCAAATGGAAATTCAGGAAAGGAATTTGACAAAACTGATATCGCAACACATCTGTTAGATATTACCTTTGGCCAGGATAACGTAAAAATCGATCTCTTTAAATCAAACAAGGACTACAAATTCTGGTTTGATGCACAATACACACAATCAGATGCAGATTACGTTCTAAAGTTTGCAAAATGGTTCAATGCTCTATCAGGAACAACCCAGTTTGAGGACGAAGAAGTAACCTTTGGATTTTTACAATCAAATTATGCAGAAATTCCATATAACTTCTATAACATCAAGATCATCTCTGATAAAATGCTGAAGGTGTTTTTTGATGATCGAAAGTCGTCTGATCACCTGATAAAAGACAAGGATGGCACCTTGATCGGTATTGTCAATAAGGATTATCTCTACCTGGTTGATTCGCTCAAAGGAGATGAAAGACAATACTACATGCTTAAAGGGATTTTATACAGTATGGGCCTGCATGGAACAAGTTACAACGATAGAGAGAGTTTCTTCTACCGGGAGGAGGGAAAGAATAAAGAAATGAGTGATTTAGATACTGAATCCATTAAACTCCTATATGGTGGAGGATTGAAGAGTGGAGATACACTTGAAAACGCCAGGAAAAATCTTGGGCTCTCTACATAATTATTTCTAAATGGTTCTTAATCTCTGGTTTTTGTCTCATTATGATGAGTTAATGCTGAATATTGAGCATCAGGGATACTGTCAAGCCCAGGGATATATGGCTTGATATCAATGACCAGGGATCCATCAAGCGCTTCAATACCAGTGACTGTAATCACCCCTTCCTCTTTTGAGAGAATTTTCCCGATTGAGAGAGCGATCGGATTCGGACGGGCAGGAGATCGGATCGTGAAGACAGGACGGGCTTCCTTCCACTCAGGACGCCTGGCAAAGAGGATATCCCGTTCAGCCCGATCCATCCAGTACAACACCCAGATATGAGATATACCAATCATCTCCCCAAGTCCTTCCCGGTATTGAGGATAGAGAGTAATTTTGCAGCAGTCATCACATTCTCTCCCCTGACGGGGAGCACTCTCCCGATTTTTAAATGGTGAAGATATGACACCGATAGGGATGAGTTCTATCATAAGAGTCAATTGACTTTTCTCTGATTAATACATGATCCAATCGTTATATCAGATGCAAACACCGCGATGAATTAAAACAGTATAACCGGACAAAACCCAATTTCATTGATACTCCTCCATTGGTCAATAATCATCAACAGAACCACACATATCCAATCAGATTTTGCAACAAAAGGGTAGAGGGATATACATTCACGCCACATAGAGGGTACCTCAGATACATGATGCGTAGCATTTTTATATCAAAATAAAACAGGGAAACGAGATGAAACATAATGTCTAACAAAATAAAAGGTGGAGCCACCATAATTGTCGATGATGCACACATGGCAGCAGATTCCTTATCCGAGGGTGATATAATAGATGACCAAAAACAGGCATCTGCTGATCCAAAGGACATACCCCACAACATGGACAGCGAAGTTACCACTTCGACCCTCCAGGAAAAACTGAGATGCCCTAAGTGCGGGAAAACTACTCTCCGTGTAGAATTCCCTGATCAATATGAAGCCTGGACAAAATGTTCGTCATGCGATTTTTTTATGGGGATGAGTAATGAGGAGTGGCACCGTATGGAGAACAGCCCCAATGTTAAGGAGAAGATTAAACGGATGGCCCTGAAAAAAGAATTGATAACGTAACCAATAAAATCTCTGATTTTGCAAAATTAGAACGTGCAACCAAGCGAAATGCACTAAAGGGAAGTATGTTATGATAGGGAGGAAAATTTTTAAACCGCTTTTCATCCATGATGGATACTGCTCCCAGTACACGGTCATTTATTCGTTCCCGGCACGATAATGCAACCAGTTTTCAGGTACAGAATCAGATCAGATGCCTGATTGGATCTTCAGGGAGGAGAATTGGTGACAGTACTATCTGACCGGAAACTCATCTGGCAACTCTCGTTGATCGGGTTTTTCGCAATTTTTTCAACTACTATCTCGAAGAACCCGGTTCTCCCCCTGTTTGCCCAGGCTGCCGGTGCTGACGGATCCGTCATCGGCCTGATATCTGCAGTCTCACCTCTTGCAGGTATCATCTTTAGCTTCCCCATAGGGTTTCTTTCTGATCGAATCGGACGCCGGAGTCTGCTTATCCTTTCAGGAGTAGTCTTTCTTATAGCGCCCCTCTGCTACATTGCAGTGGTAAGTCCAATCTGGCTCATACCGATCCGATTCTTTCACGGGACGGCAACTGCGATACTAGGCCCGCTGATCCCGGCGATGATTGCGGAGCGATTTCCCGAGACAAAAGGAGAGAGAATCGGCCAGTACTCATCAGCAACCCTGATCGGGAGGGCACTCGCCCCCATGGTTGGAGGGATTATTCTGACACTTTTTCTAACTTCCCCCGGGTATTTCAGATTTTATGACGTGTATCTCTGCGGGGCGATCGCAGCCATCCCGGTCCTAATTCTCATTCTTATGACCGATGTAGATAGGAGATCACGTCCCGGAGGGATCAGCCTGGGGTTGTTCAAAGAGAGCCTTAATGCTTTCTTTGGAGATACGCGTCTGCGTGCGACCGCATTTGTTGAGATGACCACGTACTTTGCCTTTGGCGCCTTTGAGACATTTGTTCCAATTTTTCTAGAAGCGAAGGGCATCGATACGTACCTTACCGGAATAATCTTTGCTGCACAGGTGCTGGTCATCGCCGGAACAAAACCTTTTTTCGGGAAGATGGCCGACCGGATAGACAAACGAATCCAGATAGCAGGAGGACTCATGCTCCTCGGGCTTCCGGTAGGGGTGATCTCGTTCTGTTCATCATTCCCAGAGTTTCTTCTGCTCTCTCTGGTCATCGGCTTTGGAATGTCACTTTCGACCGTGGCGACAAGTGCATACATCGCAGATATCGCAAGAAAAGGGGAGATGGGAGCTTCGATGGGGGCACTATCCTCGATCATGGATATCGGACACTCATCAGGACCACTTATCACCGGTATCGTCATCACCATTGCCGGTTACACAGTCGGGTTCGCCTTGAGTACCATCATCGCAATTGGCATAACCGCAATGTTTATAGTATCAGTATGGGAGATATAGAGCAATCGGATGGCTCTATATTCTCATTCTAAAAAGCATATTATTGTCAGAGCCATATGATATCCTTGCAATCAAGATGGATCAGAAACCTTCGTCGGATCTGAGAAGATCATTGATGCACGAAATGCGCTGAAAACCATGTGCCACGGATCGGAGATCAATTATGACATATGCGACCGGGCCAGGTCAAAATATCGTTGAGAACTATCACCGGGCGATAGTTAGATCTCGTCCTGACCTGAGAAATGAAGGGATAGAATAAATATTTGCCCCCCTTTTTCTTAACCACGATACCGTGATCAGAAATTCATCTTAGGGTACTATCCATCTCTGATCACCCCCTCATGGTACGTCCCTATTACCAGCCCCATGAAACTCAAGAGGAGATACGATGAATTTTGAAGGAGAACCTGAATCCAGGCAGATAAACGTCCCAATGTTTTTTTCAGAGTTCCTTGCCAAGAGGGTGACCCTGAATGGAAAGAAGATAGGACGGATCAGTGACTTAATCATCATTGAGACCATCCGGTGCCCAGAGGTAACACATTTTATCATCACCCGATCCTTTGGGAAACCATCTCTTCTGGTCCCCTGGGAGAAAGTACTCTCGATCCATAAAAGAACCATCGAAATTACCCTTGAATCCTTGGAAACCTATGAATTAGAACCAAAAGACGGCGATATCAGGCTAAAAAAATATATTCTGAATAAAAAGGTTATCGATCTGGAGGACCATGAGATCAAAGTGGTGTATGATCTCAACCTGATTGTGAATATGTTCAATAAACTACTCGTATTTGAAGTTGATTCCAGCAAACTGAGTCTTCTCCGGCGAATAGGATTATTCTGGATCGCGAAGGCCCTACAGGGAGGAGGGGTCGATGATGACCTGACATCAATCCCCTGGATATATGTGCAGTTCTTACCCCCAGCACCTGGTGAAGAGAAGGGAGGTTTTAATATCAAAACACTGAAGGAGAAACTCTCCCGTATGCACCCGGTAGATCTTGCAGAGATTATCGAGGATATGGATCAGGATCAGCGGGCGGTGGTCTTCTCTGAACTTGATACCAGCACTGCATCTGAGACACTTGAAGAGATTGCCCCTCCGATCCAACGCGAACTCGTATCCGGGCTTACCAGGGAGAAAGTTGTTGCAATCATCAACGAGATGACACCTGGACAAGCAGCAGATATCCTTGCAGCTTTTCCTTTTTCTGAAGTTAGAGAGATTTTAGAGGTGATGACTGTAGAAAAGGCGAGAAAGGTCAGGTCAATCCTTGAAAAATCAGAAGAGAGCATCCTCAATTACACGACTACCAAATTCATCATGTTATCTCCTGATGCACAGGTAGGAGAGGTTCAGGATGATTATCCCAGACTCGCAAAGGATAAAGACGTCATCATGTACCTCTACATTGTAGATGACTCAGATATTCTCCGCGGGATAATCGATATCAAGGAACTTTTACAAGCAGACGATGATGCAAATCTTCTCGATATCATGGTATATGATATTATCACCCTCACCACGGAAAGTACCTTAAAAGAAGCAGCAGAAGAGTTTTCACGATACGATTTCAGGGCACTTCCGGTAATTGACGCAGACCAGAAGATCATCGGGGTGGTCCCGTACCGTGATATCATGAAACTCAGGCGACATCTTCCAGATCAATAATACCAAACCAGGACCACCTCTGAAAGGAAACATCTGCACTTCAGGGCTGCCTATGAATACGATAAGCGTTGCTGTATCACCGATGAACAGGTAGAGATCACCTGATATATCTCTTACTGGTTCTCACCCCTGAATTTGAGTATCTGGTCAATTTTTGCCTTAAACAAAAATATTATGAACCAGAGATTTGGGAATTGTGAGTCACTCTTCTTGTATGAGACCCGGAAAATTTGAAGATTATTCAAAGAGGGTGCTTAGTTATTTTGATCCAGAGCAGCGGATAGAACGACACCGGATCGTGTTTCCGCTGGACTGCGAAAGGGCCTC
Organism: Methanobacteriota archaeon; assembly: GCA_043803325.1. Classification (GTDB taxonomy): domain Archaea; phylum Halobacteriota; class Methanomicrobia; order Methanomicrobiales; family Methanospirillaceae; genus Methanospirillum. Next base: position 8,565 of record JAZDKH010000371.1, read on the forward strand.
TGCTCTCGGGGCCAGGCTCACAAAGCAGGAATACCCAACATATTCCCATTTATGCATACCGCATCAGATGTCTGATATATATCCGTGCCCAGGCGTACCCGACAATTCCTCCCAAGATGTCTCCAACCACGATCCCATACCATACCCCATGCTCTCCAAACCCAAGAGTCACCCCAAGCAGGTACGCTGAACTGACCATAAACACCATGTTCCGCAGAATATTGAGAATGAGAGAGGATACTCCCCTGCCTGTTCCCTGGAATATAGAGGATGACATGATACCAAGCGGGACAAACGGGTAGAACAGACACATGATAGTAAGAAATGTCGCAATTGAAGGGGCAAGATAGGCACTTTCCGGGGAGTACGTAAAGATGAATGATATCTGGCTCGAAAAAACCCAGGTAATGAGACTGAGACAGACTGCAATCACCATTCCAAAGACGATAGAGAAGTTATGAATGATGATAAATTTCTCATATCTTCTCCCTCCATACGCAGCACCAGTAACTGCTACCACTGATGTCGCAATCGCCACCATCGGAATTACTGCAAACATCACCACCCGCCATCCGGCAGTGTACACCGCTACGGCATCAGTTCCAGCGACCGTGACCAGGATTCCATTGATGATAATTGCCAGGAGTGACATGAGAAAGAACTCGCAACTTGCTGGCAGACCCACACTCAGGATATCTTTGAAGGTTCGGATTTCTTTGAGATCTACCCTACAGGAAAGGGAGACATACGTGTCTTTTTTAACGAAAAACCAATAGAACAGGACAAGTATCACGGTGATCAGAGAGAGGATCATTCCCCAGGCTGCCCCGACAATACCCATATGAAAATGATAAATTAAGATCGGATCAAGGATGATGTTTAAGACAGATGATGCCCCCATTACGTACATCGTCCGCTTCGTATCCCCTTCAGCACGAAGAATTGCATAAAAGATATTAGTAAGCAGAATCAGAATAGTCCCGCAAAATACCACGTTTCCATATTCTACTGCAAGATCAACTGTTTTTCCGGCTCCAAAAAGAATCATGAGAGGCCGGGACAAAAGGACCAGGATTAGTGATATAAGGACAGAGAGGCCTACACACATCACAAGAGCCTGGACAGCAGCAGAATTTGCACCATCCCGATCCCCTGCTCCGATACGCCGGGAGATGACCGAGGTTACTCCGGCTCCAAGCCCGGATCCGAGACCGATCAATACCATAAACAGAGGAGTAATAAATCCGACTGCTGCAAGAGCATCTGCTCCAAGTCCTGCAACCCAGACTGCATTCGCCAGGTTGTACGTTGACATCAGGAGCATGGCGATGATCATGGGAACTGAAAGTTTTATTATTGCAACTTTCGGATCCCCTTTGAGCAGGCTGACCCCTTTGGTATCATCCTCCATTCCGGTCACAATCCACCTTCTATGGTAAGACAATCAGCATAGTGGGAGTCACCGATATCCCGGACCCCCTGGAGACTGGTTAGCGCAATTTTATTGAGTAATTTTCGAAATAGTTCCATTTCAACGTCCGTAAGTGATGATGTCGCAATACGTTCCCATTCATGGTCTATCTCAATAACTGCAGGAGTGATATCTTCTCCTTTTTTACTGAGAAAGAGATGAAACGCCCGCCGGTTTTCGGGATCAACACTCCGGGTGATATATCCCATATCTTCAAGTTTCCTGACTGCCCGGGCGATGGTCCCCCGATCGATATGAAATGTTTTCACCAGTGTCTCCTGCGTGATACCCTGTCTCTGCAGAAGGTACATCAGAACCGGGAACTGACCTGCAGAAAGACCTAAAGATCGGAGGCGATGATTCAGAATGATAACACGGGTTCTGAAGATTATGGAGATGAATACGGCTAATGGGAGATCAAGAGGGAGAGAGATTGCTCTGGTCACTCATACAGATACAATCTATTGCTATTTATGTTGTCTTGACAACAATAATCGTATTCACGAGACCCCAGTGGTATTATACAAACCAACCGAAAGTTCCGGAGTCAATACGAAGAATGTTATCGGACAAAAGAGAATTATTGAATTGATAATGGAGGGTATTCGGAATCAGGAAGTTTCAGTTTGTGGGAGGATATTCAAGGGTTTCACCTGGTAACCTGAACCATCCGGATTATTGTGAGTATTCATGAGTAGAGGAGAATATTTAGAAAATGTGGTCTGAATTCATGATCACCCCCTATAGAATGCCTGCACTTTCTCTGCTGCACGGGTCGTGATCGGTCCCCCGTGACCAGGGAGCAAATATTCGAAGTCCAGTTTTAGTAATTTTTTCACAGACTCCATTGCCAGGCCTGGATCATACGTAGCATAGGAAGGGGGGCCACTCACAACTCCTTTTCGGGTAATAACCGTATCACCTGAGAAGAGTACCCCATGCACGGGATCATAAAGACAGATACTGCCAGGAGTATGTCCCGGAGTATGGATACATCGGAGCCCGCAGATCGTATCTCCGTCATATAGTTTCAGATCAGGAGTTTCTTTTTTACAAGGCCATATGAACATTAATGCCCCAAGAATTTTCCCACGGACTCCTTTCAGGGGAGGTGCCGGTTTTTTCTGGGCAAGGTAATCAGCATCCGCTTCATGAATGGCGATCTTCATTCCGGTTGATCGCTTCAATACTGCTGCATTTCCGGTGTGATCAGGATGATGATGGGTAAGAATGAGGTATCGCAAATCCTGTGGATTACGGTGCATCGTATCTCTGATATATGACAGGATCTTTTTGCTGCTTCTGGGAAGACCGGAATCAATGAGAACTAGACCATCCCAGTCAAGAAGATAGCAATTCCCCTGAACACCGGGAATCTGATGAACTCCGGGCAGTATCTCCATCAGTTCACCTCCAGGGAAAGGATGGTCCAAGTATTCCTATATCCCTCAGTCTCTTGCATACCCATACATATTAACCCGGAGATATTAAAACATACGCAGAGTCAGTTTTAATACGCCAGGTCATATTTATCTTATCCTGGATCAATAATTTGAGTATATATGCCCAAGGTTCTCCCTGAATATAAAGAAGAAGCTAAAAAGAGGATTATCTGTGCAGCTCTTGAGGTGATGAAGACAAAAGGGTATAGCAGTACCACGATGGAAGATATCGCTGCACACATGGGAGTCAGTAAAGGGGCGATATACCTCTATTTCAAATCCCGGGACGAACTCCTGGCCGCTTTTGTCAGAAAGATGCAGATGAAGAATTATGAGACCGCGAAGAGAATATTTCCGAACGCCACACCGCTGGATGCATGGACCACCCTGTTTGATCAGTATATCGGCCTGGACTGCCAGTACAATGCCCTTTTCTTCGAGATCATTGCTATAAGTTCCAGAAATAAGGCAGTAATGGAGATATTCTCTTCAGGAATCATGGAAGGGATCACATTCGCCACAATCGGAGTCGTGAACCAGGAGAAGAAGGGTCTTATCAGGCCATGTGCCGAACCCCGATCTATTGCCGTTGCTATCACCTCAATGTTCATCGGAATGCGGAGTATGGTGATCCTCGGGGCTGATCGTGATGAGATCCGCGGACAGTGGCAGGAGATCGGAAGAGTCCTGCTTGGGATCCCGGATGCGACAGATGAACCGATGAAACCGGAATGATCGCAATATTAAATCTTTTTTTTACCACAGATTACTCCCAATTACCGCGGCATATTGTTATCCAATCAAAGGCAACAGAATGAATGAAACGATAAATTATTAATATTCAGGAGAGACTCTTCATCTTGGTGAACGAGCAAAAGTAAAAAAAGTGATACCTTGTGCCAAAAAGTTTGTGCATTATGCCAAACAATATTGTCATGTGGTCATATGAAAACCCACACTGCTCAAACAGACATCCTCGTTGTCTATATAATAGCCGTTGCCATCTGCATCGGCTTTGTGAATGGAGACTCGGCCTCTAAACCGTTCATCTCCATTAATCCGGTAAGTGAAAAAACCGTAGGAGATCTCTTGATTGTTTCGGGAACTACAGATTTGGCAGAAGGAGCAAGACTCTTCATTACAATAAAGGATGGGGGTTATAATACCGGAACAACTGTGCTCAAAGGAATAGACGGCATCAGCCAGTGGTCTGTTCCTATCGATACCACGGCGATGAAACCCGGTGATTACCTCGTACAAGTGAATAACATAAAGAGTTCGTACCCAGGTCCACTCGAATTTGGTGATGCTACCAATACAACAAAACTCGTGCTGACCGGGACATTTCTCGGGTCAGATACCCCGGTACCTGGAGAGAACCAGGATAATGCCTTCATCACGATTAATCCCATAAACAACAGAAACAAGGGTGAACAGCTCCTCGTCACCAGCAAGACAAACCTTTCTATCGGCACGGAGATACTCTGGGAGGTGAAACCTGCTCACCTGGAAGAGATGACATCCGGGACTGCAACAGGTTCAATGGCTAACTCACAGGTGACAAAAGGGAAAGATAATAACCAGGTATCATATGCCCTTGATACGGCCGTCTTCATCCCCGGAGAGTATAACGTAACCGCATCGACGATCAGAGGAGAGATATTCAGTGATAACATGATTCCGGGCAATATTTCAGGATTTACGCACTTCAGCCTGAAATAATTCATTCTTTCTCATTTTATCAAATTTAAAGCCCCCAAATGATAAAAGACTGCGAACGATAAAAATTTATTACATCATGTGCAAAAAACATTACATCGTGGTGCCATGAAAAAGAAATATCTCACCTATGCCGGAGTTACCTCTGCAGTAATTCTCATTACCATGTTCATTATGGTGTTTTTTATTAAATCTCCGGTCCTGTTCCTCGTGCCGATTATCACCATTGATCCCATCAATGACGGAAATCTGGATGACAATAATTTCCTGATCCTGACCGGAAAGACCAACCTTCCAGACCAGACCCATATTTTCACGTATGTGTACCCATTCCACGGATTGTTATCGCGTAACGATGAAAACAATAAAACGGTAGCAAGAGGGGATGTATGGATGACCGGGGATACTGACGAATGGAGTTTCTGGAAAGGGACGATTAATATCTCATCACTGGAACCTGCAGAATATCAGGTCACCTTTAAAACAGTTCAATATGTTGATAATTTTACCAGGATAATTGAGAGCGAACCTGTTGCATCCTTTCAATTTACTTTAGGGAATAAGAATTGTACCGGGAATTGCATCAGGAAAAAAGATGTCAAAAATCAACCATATATCAGGATTAATCACGTATCTGAAGAAACAGGCTATATGGAGATAACTGGTATTACCAATTTAGTACCTGGTACTCCCCTGGTGTTGATAATGGAAGAAAAAAACGGGACAGCGACAACCGATCCCACCAGTCACCTGGGTGACAGCAGGGTTATCCAGGGGACAGAAGGAGTAAACCGATGGTCATTCAAGCCAGGTACCAGAACAATTCGCCAGGGATTGTACCAACTCACAGTGGCTACTGATTACGGAGAGAGTGATCTGAGTAATAGATCAGGAAAAGTGTCAGGCAGCCGGGATTTCAATTACTCAAATGGCCTGTTTCATCCAGGTTTCAGCGATCAAAAGAGAACCAGGTCAGGAACCAACGCTTCGGTAAACTATACCATTGATGCCCTCCCTGATATGCAGGAAAACGAGAAATATATCATCTCGGGAACAACCAACCTTCCTCCAGGAGAACTGCTTCTTTTCCAGGTCTCCCCCCCTAACCTGATGCTGAACTACAATTTTTCCTTTAATCCCCAGGACAAATCGCAAGGAGGAACTATATCCGGAATCGCCGGTTGTATTGACGTGGTAAATGGCAGTGGTACAGACAATTATTGGGCATTCGAGATGCAGACATACTCCCTTGCACCGGGAAGATATGAGGTAAATATCAGTAATCCGGGATTCGATCCCGGATCCGACCCTGGATCATTCCAGGCAATACCTGAAACCGTTTCCTATACAAAAGAGTTCACGGTACATGGTGAGTCCTGATGAAATATCATATTTTTCTTATTTTTTCTGCTATAACTGCCTGTTTAGTAGCTTCATTGATCGGATGGTCGATCGCAACTGGGTATGTAATAATCCCGGTTATTGCGATCCCCCTGGGGGTAATAGTTATACTGGCATGCCGGCAACATGTAGATGTAATTCTCAGGGATGAGCGGGTTCGGGAGATCCGCTCCCTTGCTGCACTCAGGACGCTGGAGATAGGCATTATTCTCGGGGCCATCGGTGCAGTCATCCTATACTCCTATGTCATCAGTGATCCTCTCGCTCCCACGATTAACGGGAGATATTTAACCAATGATGACGGGACGAGATCCATGGAGATCACGATGCAAAAACCGGGTTTTCCTGGAAAAGCGAGCAATATAATCAGTTCAACAAAGATACCCAATATTGATGCCATGAATGAGTTTGAAGCGATGGAATACAGCCAGTTCAGGCGTGAAAGCTTCCTGGATAATGAACGAAACGGTCTTATCGGAATGACACTCGGTTGTGGCGTCATCACGTTGTTGATACTCTTTGGAGTGTTTAACCTCTACTATAACAGAAAATATTGAAGACCTGGTGCATATGAAAAACCGGATAAAAGTGCTCAGAGCAGAACATAACATGACACAGGAAGCACTTGCAGATCTCATCGGGGTGACACGCAATACCATCATTTCAATAGAAAAGGATAAATATTGTCCTTCAATGAAGATCGGATTTCGTATAGCACGAGTCTTTGGAGCAGGGATTGAAGATATCTTTGCCTATGAAGAGGACAAAGACGGCCCTTCCGGTGATGATGAATAAAGTTTAAACCAGAAATTACCACTTCTTTACAGCAAAAAAAGTTGAACGCCACATAGGTGATCAGATATAAAAAACCCGTTCGGCCTGAAGGTTATATTGCGAACCAGAAGATGCAAAGAGAATTGAATTACCCTAAAAAAGATTAGTATCTGCGGTTGAATCCGCCAGAGCTGCCACCACGGTTACCGCCGCCACCACCGAATTCAGTTCGGGGCTGCATTGGCCGTGCTTCGTCGATGCGAAGGGTTCTCCCCTCGTAATCGGTCTCATTCAGGGCTTTCATTGATGCTTCTGCCTGCTCGACAGTTGCCATCTCTACAAATGCGAAACCTTTCTGCTCAATAACCTTGACGCTTTCAACATCTCCGTATGCTCCGAAGAGATCGCGAAGATTTGCTTCATTAACTGAGTATGCGAGGTTACCCACATACATACGTTTTCCATCCATGATATTCTCGAATTTTGTATGCGCAAGCGGTTTTGTAGCAACTACAACACCAAGGTTACTGAAAATAGCGAAAGAAATTACCTAGAAATTAAGGATGTGACTCTCGAAAAAAACTATCTTAATAGATCCCTTACGTATATACTACAATATCAGCCCCGGGAATATATATAATAATAGGATAGAACAGAGGAATTTTTCCAAAATTTCTACCCACGAAAGGTGCATGGAGATTGTATCAGGTTCCGATATTTCATCCGATTCACTCATTCAGATTGCTAAAAAACCGGTAAATATGATACCAAACCGTCAAATATTTACCTCTGACAGTCGAAGCACTCTCTGCTGAGTAATAATAATCAGTTTCTACTATACCATGAGAGATAATCGCATCGAGACATGAAATGACGAGGCAGGAAGAAAAAAAGACTCACCCCCAGAGTATGTCTTCTGATTTTGAGTCAATATTAAATACTATTCAGGATGTTTATTATCGCGCCGATTCAGAGGGCTATCTTACCATTGCTTCACGATCTCTTGCTTTACTCCTTGGATATCCAGACATATCAGAGTGCCTTGGCAGAAAAGCCGATACTTTTTACGCAGATCCTGCCAAGAGAGAACTTTTCCTTGATACCCTCCGTTCTTCCGGAAAGGTAACAGATTATGAAGTCACCCTCCTTCATCGTGATGGATCATGGGTCATTGTCGAAACAAGCAGCCATATCCTCCTTGATCCAGATAATAATTATATCGGGGTTGAAGGCACATTCCGGGATATAACTGAACGAAAACAGATGGAACTGAGACTTCACCAGGCACTTCGTGCCAGGACTGCAATCGGTGAGGTGAACCGGCTCCGATATGAACTCTCTGATGAAAATTCATTTCACAAGAGGTTTTGCGAAATTCTTGTCTCAGTTGCCGGATACCGGATGGCATGGATCGGAAAAAAAGAGGCAAATGCCTTGCGGTCGGTGACTCCTGTAGCCTCTGCCGGAGATGCTGGAGAATATCTCACGAGGTCTCTCATCACTTGGGGATATGATACAACAGGGATGGGACCAACCGGTACTGCAATCAGGACAGAGAACACGGTAATCTGTAAATATATCCAGACAGACCCATTCTTTACTCCCTGGCGGGAGGAAGCAATTGAGCGGGGGTATGCATCATCAATAGCTATTCCGATTCGGATTGCAGATGAGATCTTCGGTTCTCTGAATATCTATTCGGCTGAACCTGATGCATTCGACGCAGAAGAGCAGGATCTCCTTGAGGAGCTCACCCGCGATCTCGCTGCTGGAATCGCATCAATTCGTGATCGGCAGATCCAGAAGCAGATGACCGCAGCTCTGCATAAGAGTGAAGAGAAGTATCATCAACTCTTTCAGGCAAGTGTAGCAGGTTTCGCCCTCCATGAGATCATCTGTGATCAATCAGGGACCCCGGTGGACTATCGTTTCCTTGAAGTAAACCCGGCATTCGAGCGGTTGACCGGCCTCAGTGCAGAAGATATCATTGGTCAGACAGTTCTTACCATTCTCCCAGGGCTCGAACATTCCTGGATAGAGACCTACGGACGGGTCGCACTCACCGGAGAGACCATCAGGGATGAGAACTATAGCGGGGATCTGAATAAGTACTATGACGTAACGGCATATTCCCCGGTTAGGGGACAGTTTGTCACCCTTTTTCTTGATATTACCGAACGGAGACGAGCAGAAAAAGCACTGCTTGAGAGTGAAGAGCGACTCAGGCTCACCCTGGACGCAATCAATGATGGGATATGGGACTGGAACATTCCTTCAGGGAACGTTTTTTTCAGTGCCCGCTGGTATACGATG
>JAZDKH010000372.1:0-2169 GCA_043803325.1 Methanobacteriota archaeon
ATGAAATTGTCAAGGGCAAAACTTGAACAGTTGGTTGAACCGATCATCAAACGGTGTCTCCATCCTTTTGAACAGGCATTAAAAGATGCGAATCTGACCCAGAATGACATTCAGAAAGTTATTCTTGTCGGTGGACCAACCCGGATGCCGGTTGTTCAGAAATTTATCGAAGACCATGTTGGCAGGAAAGTAGAGCGGGGAATCGACCCGATGGAATGCGTTGCCATCGGGGCGGCTATCCAGGGTGCCATCCTGGGTGGGGAGATTACTGATATGGTACTTCTCGACGTGACCCCGCTTACCCTTGGCATCGAAACACTTGGTGGCGTAAAAACAGCCCTGATTGAAAGAAATACGACTATTCCTACGAAAAAGAGTGAAACATTCTCCACCGCTGCTGATTATCAGACCTCTGTTACCGTACATGTACTGCAGGGTGAACGACCCATGGCCAGCGATAATGTCAGCCTTGGACAGTTCAATTTAGTGGGAATTCCCCCGGCTCCACGCGGTGTTCCCCAGATCGAGGTCACCTTTGATATCGATGCATCAGGGATCCTGAATGTGTCAGCAAAGGATATCGGCACCGGAAAAGAACAGAAGATGACCATCACAGCTTCAACAAAACTTCCAGAACAAGATGTCAAGAAGATGGTCAATGAAGCAAAACAGTTTGAAGAAGACGACAAAAAACGAAAAGAAGAGATTGAAATCCGTAATTCTGCTGATTCTTTAATCTATACTGCGGAAAAGACAAAGTCTGATCTTGCGGATAAACTGAGCCCTGAGATGGTAGATAGCGTAAATGCCGCAATTGTCGCGCTTAAAGCAGTTCTTGAAGGAAAGGACAATACCCAGATCAGGACTGCTACAGAAAAACTCCAGAAAGTAGTGGGAGAAGCGGGATCAGCCGCATACCAGCAGACTGCTCAAAGAGCAGCTCAGGAACAGGCCAACTCTCAGGCTGGTTCTGCCGGATATTCAGAACCCAAAGCTGAGGGAAAACCCGATGAAAATGTCGTGGATGCCGACTTTAAAGTGCATGACGAGAATTAAGAAATACTCAAAAACCGATGGAAAAGAAGGATTATTATGAGACCCTGGGTGTCAAACGTGATGCATCACAGGATGACCTGAAGAAAGCATTCAGACACCTGGCACGAAAATACCATCCGGATCTCAATCAGGGGAGCAAAGAGGCGGAAGAGAAGTTCAAAGAGATTAACGAAGCCTACCAGGTGCTCAGTGATCCCCAGAAAAAGAATGAGTATGATCAGGTTGGGCATGCTGAATTCAGACCGGGAGCAGCACCCGGGTACCAGCCACCCAATTACGAGGACTTATTTCGGGATTTCGGGCTGGGTGACATCTTTGAAGCATTCTCATCCGGACCCGGGAGAGCAAGAAGCCGGGCCGGTGCTGATCTCCGGTATGATATAGAGATCTCCCTCTCTGATGCCTTTTACGGAACAAAGAATTCGGTTGCTGTGCCTCATACCATCGAGTGCGGTACCTGCCACGGCACCGGTGCACAGCCCGGATTTATCCGGAATTGTACCAAATGCGGGGGAACCGGAGAGATAAGAAGCATCCAGAAGAGTGGAAACCAGCAGGTCGTGAAGATAACTCAATGTCCTGAATGTGGCGGGCATGGAAAGATCATCACCAAACCCTGTGTAACCTGTCATGGAAAAGGGACTATCCAGAAGACACGAAAACTTGAGGTCTCAATTCCAGCCGGGGTAGAAGACGGAAAATTTTTACGGATTGCCGGAGAAGGTGAACCAGGCGAGAACCATGGACCTCCAGGCGACCTGTATGCCGTCGTTCATGTGAAAAAACATCCCATTTTCGAGAGGCAGGGGGCAGATCTATTCAGTACCGCCGTGATCGGCCTCGCTACCGCCCTTCTCGGGGGTGAGATCACAGTCCCCACCATCACCGGGAAGGCAACCCTGAAGATTCCCCGTGGATCACAAAGTCATACCCTCTTTCGTCTCAGGGAGATGGGGATGCCCTCCATGAATACTAGAGGTAGAGGAGATCTATTAGTGAAAGTTATTGTGAAGATACCTGATACATTAACGAAAAAGCAGGAAGAATTAATGAAAGAAGCCTTTGCAGGGAGTAAATATTAACCTGATATCCAATCCATTCAGATTCTATACG
>JAZDKH010000373.1:0-4766 GCA_043803325.1 Methanobacteriota archaeon
CGGACTGAGTTTCAGGATCTCTTCCATGTTTGGATCTGTAGGATTGCTCATAGCGGGAAGAGAATCAAGGGCTTTATAAACAACATGTGCCCAGGATGCATGAGTTTTGTGATAATCAGCACACATTGCAATCTTATCCTCTGCACCAAGTATCACTATCTTTTCATATGCCGGACCATAGAGCGCTAGGACATTATTGATGTTCGCTGGAAGAGTGACCTCTCTTCCGGCTATATCCGTAACGGTGTTATATCCTGAAGAATTCAGACTAATTCCTGATTCTGATACCGGTTGACCCGAGACCGCCATTCCCGCCATCAAACAGAGAATAAAAATTGATGTACCTATTACCCGAAGTTGTATCATTTTTTCATACCTTACTCATTTTCCTACTTCTTCCACCAGATCAAGGACCAGACCGGTCTGTTATCCGGAACCTCAAGTTGACCATCATTCCGCAGTATCAAGTAACCTTTGAGATATGCCTCTACGATATTCACCTCTTCGGGGGAGAAATGAAAGAGAACTGTGTAATTCTTCACCACGTCATCCAGAGTCGGATATATGATTCTGCTCCGGCACTCAATCTGCTCAATATTGGGATGAATCCCCATCTGGCAAAGGAGGTTAAAGACATAGATATAGTCAGGAGTATCCTGATAATCCTGACCAAGAGCCTCCCGAATACCTTTGTTCAATCCTCTTTCTCCCCCACCCCATGCAGTCACATACGCATACCGGATGGATGCCTGATCGATCTTCACCAGGGATTCCCGCAGATCATCAGTTCTGGCGATGGAGCGTGATGCAATTACTACGTCATGTGGGGAAATATCAACCCCAACCCTGATACTTTCCCAGGAACGATGAAGACAGGTGATATTTCCAAGATGGCTCTTCTCAGCATCACTCTTCAGGATATCCAGCATTTTGTCCGAGATATCAAGAGCAGTAACCGATCTCGATCTCGTGGCGGCTTCTATCGCAATGGCACCGGATCCGCATCCAACATCAAGGACTGACCATTCTGGTCTTAACTCAGTCCGTTTCAGAAATTTTGATGGATAATCATCAATATCCATCCATTGTCTGAACAGCGGTGCCATTCGGTCCCACCGAACTTCTTCGGTGATACAATTTGACACAGGAACCGGACCTTTTTTTTGATCTGCTCTCCACATCTCATTCCAATCAATTTCTCTCAGTTCCACCAGACGTCACGGCTCCTCTTTCTGGTACTAGAACATATTGCAGATTTTACGGGATAAAGGCATCTAAATTATGTTGACGATTGCAAAATGTTAACTTCATGTGTTCCTACATTAACGTACATACCATTCTCTCGAAGGTGAATTACCATACATAAGGTTCTTCGGACCATCAGTAGTATGACCGGAATCCTGATTGCCAGACAGAGAAACACCGGTGTTAATGAAGCATCTGTTTCAGATTATGGAAACAAAAAGAAGTAAAAAAGGGGATCATGCCGGGGGTAGATGATCTAATATTCGCCCGGCCTCATCATCCGTCAATGTATAGTTATAGAACATCGAGTAATACTCTTTGATCTCCTTCTTCATATCAATATCCGTAAATTTGTCCGGATAGAAGAGTTTGGCCAGATATTCAAGAAGCAATACTCCCTCACTTGAATAGTCCCAATACATTACCCCATCCGGATTGGTGTATACTTTTCCGGACTTGACCGCTGCAATGTCTTTCCACTTGGGATCATCCAGAATCAGCGAGGTGGAATTCATCCGTCCCATCACAATGATATCAGGATTCCAGTTGATGACCTGCTCCATATTGACTTTTGGGATCATCTCGGTAACATCTGATGAAACCAAATTCCCACCGGCCATATTAACCCACCACTGAGTGTACGTATTCTTTCCATGAGTGGTGAGGGCATCCGGACCCCGTACATAATAAACCTTCAGTCGTTCGTTATCGGGGATGGCAGATGTTACCTTCAGGATCTTATCCACTTTCTCATCAAAATACTGATTGTACTTTTCAGCCTTCTTCCCTGCATCAGAACCGAGAACAGCGCCGAAAGTACTGACCTCGTTCTTGATCATATCTCTGAACTGTTCAACTGATTGTGCCTGGCTTTCTGTTGTTGTCGGCTGGGTGATTACTACGGGAATTCCGGTATCAATCATCTTCTGAAGGGGTTTAGGATAATCCCAAAAGAAGACTACATCAATTTTCTGATTCATCAGTTCTTCGATGTTTGGATCCTGGAATGAGGTCATCGAAGAAATATCTTTGAGATTTGATATAACCTTCGCTGCCCAGGGCATCTGTTTCGGAAACGGAGGTATCAATGCCATCTTGTCCTGTGCTCCGAGAAGGAAAACCTTCTCGTACGAAGGTCCGACAAGGGCTGCAACCTGCTGCACATCTGATGGAATATCTACGGTTCTTCCAGCAAGATCGGTTATCGTCTGATTTGCTCCGTTATCTGCAGCGAGTGCAGGGTTCATCATCCCGAGTAGGAGGAATATCCCGATAATCGCCCATAATTTTTGTGTTTTCATGGAATTACCTGTATTAATTTATTGTTTCAATGCGGTATGAAGGGTTGAAAAACCCGTGTTTGCGGAAACTTTCCTGACTTCAATCCGGGATAGTCCTGCGGATTTCAATAGATTCAAGAACTCATATTCCGAAGTCATCCGGTGAAAACTCCTGATAATCTCATTCTCGAGAGCAGCCGGAGCATCATTCTCCGGACTCTTCCAGTCTTCTTTGAACTTGTGATTAGAGATGAAAAGACCCCCCTCATTCAAAACACGGACAATTCGGGAGATCAGATCAGTAAGATCCTCCTGGCGGTACATCACATGAGATGCATACACGATATCATACCCGGAATAGGGGAGGTCCAGATCCATATCACCGGATATAACCTCAATCCGATCTGATAACCCGTAATGTTCCACCATATTTCGAGTGAACAGGGATATATGTGGTCTATCAAGAATTACAGCGGAGAGATTAGGATTCTGTTGACAGAGTGAGATAGCGTACATACCATGGCCGCCACCGATATCCAGAAGACGCTTTGCAGATCTGAATTTTTCAAGAGAGGACAGAATCTGGGTTATCTCCTGAATTTCTCCCCGCATACTATGCTGGGAGACTACCCTGAGAAATTCCGGGGTCATTTTCCCCTCCGGCTTTCCTGGCGTATCCGGCCTGTTTGTGAGAATATCTATCCCCATACCCCAGAATCCCCCTTGTACCGAACGGATGGAGTCTCCCTGGTACAGCGGGCTATCTGAAATGAGATACGGAGAAAGGAAGGGATTATTTCGGATAAGTCCCTCGGCTCTCTCCAGGATACTGATATCAATAAGGGCATCAATCCATAACCTGGTGATATCTGTTCGATATTCTTTTCTTGCTATCAGGGCCTCTGTTTCCATTGGACCGTCTCTATCCAGAATGTCCACAATACCTGAATCAAGTGCCCAGAGCAGAAGACGGTATCGTTTATATCCAGTGATAAGATTCGATACCTGTTGATATGAATCACCAAATACCTGATCCATTATCAACGGGGGGATTATCCCCCCAACTCTCTTCTCACTCATCAGGCAGTATCCGGATTCAAAGCTTCTTTGATCTGGTCTTCAGTGATATCAAAGTGGAGGAAGATAGAGTGGAAGTCCTTGATCAACTGATTCAGGTCCATATCTTTGAATTCTTCTGGATACAGCATCTTTGCAGTCCATGGAATCCCAATGATCCGATTTATTCCAGGTGGGTGATCATACCAGCTGAATGGAGTACGAGGAGTCAGGTAGACCCGTTTCTCCTGAACCGCTTTGACCTGTGACCATGATGGATCGGAAAACATCTTTTTGTACAGATTAACGTCTTCTACGATAATCACTTCAGGATTCCAGGAGATCACCTGTTCCATAGAGACCTTGACTTCACCAAATGCATCCAGGAGTGGCTGATCAACCACATTAATTCCCCCTGCTATATCGATCAACTGGGCATGTGGTGATCCTCTGACCTCGGTGGTTAGTCCGTCAGCTCCAGCTGCCTGATAGACGGTGACTTTCTTCTCCTCCGGAATTTTAGCAGATGTACTCTGTACCTGTTTCAGAACAGAATCATAATATCCAATCATCTTTTCTGCCTGGGCAGGCTCCCCAAGCAGATCACCCATGAACCGGATCGGCTCTGAATATCCGAGGACATCAACACTGTTCTCCACGCCGACGACCGGGAGACTCCCAAACTTGTTCTGCCTTCCATCAACAGTGGCTTTCATATCGCCCTGCTGATTGTAACCTTCGAGAATGATGTCAGGATACATGGACAGGAACGATTCGTAGTTCCCTTCCTTTCCTCCGAACCAACCTCCTACCGCAGGTAGGTTCAGGTACTTGGTGGGAAGAAATCCAGTGTTATTTGTGTTCCATCCTATCAGTGTATCAGGTGCTATCATATACACGAGCATCGTGGTCGGCGGGGATGTTCCTAGCACTCCGGTAATGTGTGCAGGGATCGTAATCGTCCTTCCCGCCATATCGGTGATCGTCTTTGTCTGATTCGATTCAGCGTATACCGATGCGGTAGCGCTCAATAGCATGAGTAGTATCAAAGCAGTGATAAGACAGCGTATGTTCATGTTACCAACCATCCTGTGTGTAAGCACAAATAGTATATTTTTGCAATCAGTTCATATTTCCTAAATACAAGTTTGGGCAGATCCTTTTTTTTATAAAGTAATCTAAATT
>JAZDKH010000374.1:0-2645 GCA_043803325.1 Methanobacteriota archaeon
CCAAAACTGCATGTTGAATTGATGGAACTTCGCAGAAAACTTGAGGAGCACTATAAGGAAGTCCAGGATTTTGAGTTTACTATTGAGAAAAATATCCTCTATTGTCTGCAGACAAGAAACGGGAAGATGAATGCAGCTGCACTTGTTCGAAGTTCTGTAGAGATGGAGAAGGCAGGATTGATTGATAAGCGGCAGGCACTCCTCCGGATTAATCCTGAGATTCTGAATCAACTTCTCTTCCCACGGTTAGATCCAAAAAATAATTTAAAACCTGTAGCGAAAGGTCTTCCTGCTTCCCCAGGTGCAGCAGTCGGGATAGCGGTCTTTGATGCTGATAAGGCGGAAAAATTGGGAAGAACTGGTGAGCGTGTTATTCTCATAAGAGAAGAAACAAAGCCAGAAGATATTCACGGATTTTTTGCATCGCAAGGTATTCTTACCAGCCGTGGAGGGAAAACGTCTCATGCAGCAGTGGTAGCTCGAGGGATGGGTAAACCCTGCGTTTCTGGTGCAGAAGGAATAGATATCGATGTTCACCTGCGCATTGCCAAAGTAGGAGATTTTGAATTCAGTGAAGGAGATCTGGTCACCATTGATGGGACGACCGGGTCAGTGTATCTCGGTGAGATACCAATGATAGAAGCTGAATTCTCTTCTGAACTCGAAGAGATACTCTCCTGGGCTGATGATGTTGCTGGTCTTCAGGTAATGGCAAATGCTGATACCCCTGATGACGCAGAGCGATCTCTGAAGTACGGAGCGATGGGTATCGGTCTATGCAGAACGGAGCGTATGTTCAACGGGGTAGAACGACTACCGATCATGGTAGAGATGATCATTGCTGAAACCAGGGAAGATCGAAAGGCGGCACTTGGAAAACTTCTTCCTATCCAGCGTGAGGACTTCAAACGCATATATGAGGTTATGGCTCCACGGCCGGTGACCATCCGTCTCCTTGATCCACCAATTCACGAATTTTTGCCAACCGAACGTCAACTCGTGGAAGAGATTAAAGAACTGCATAATCTCCGCGATATCATCAGAGGGATGCGGGTACTATCGGATGCGGTTATCTTCATGAATCATCACCTTGAAGTAAAGCCGAATGTTCAGGAACCAACTGATCCCGATTTAGTAGACGCGGTAATCAATAAGAAAGAGGCGATGCTGAAAAAAGTCCGTGCATTGCATGAAGTCAACCCAATGCTCGGTCACCGTGGTGTCAGGCTTGGTCTTACATTCCCTGAGATATATGAGATGCAGATTCGAGCTATCCTCGAAGCTGCAGCTGAATGTCAGAAGGCAGGGATAGAAGTTCATCCTGAAATTATGGTTCCCCAGGTTTGTACTGCGCAGGAATTGAAACGAGTGAAGGAATGGGTAGAAGAGATCCGTATTGATGTTGAGGGAAGGTATGGATTAAAACTGGTCTTTAAGTTTGGGTCTATGCTTGAAGTGGTCAGAGCCTGTATGCGGGCAGATAACCTTGCAGAAGAGGCTGAATTCTTCTCATTCGGTACCAATGATCTTACTCAGGCAACATTTTCATTCTCGAGAGAGGATGCAGAGAATAAATTCCTGCCAATGTACAATATGAGTAATATTCTTCAGGATAACCCATTTGAAGTACTTGATGTGAAAGGTGTTGGCAGGCTAATGAAACAAGCAGTGAAATGGGGCCGTCAACAAAGGCCAGGTATGAAGATAGGTATCTGTGGTGAACATGGGGGTCATCCGGCATCGATCATCTACTGTCATCAGATTGGTCTTTCATATGTTTCATGTTCAGGTCCCCGCGTTCCTATTGCACGGTTGGCTGCTGCTCATGCAGCCCTCCTCCACGGTGAATAATCTGAGTAATACCCGAAACAGAGGATATGGTATGCATATCCTTTGGGGAGTCCTTCTTTTTTGGTCTTGTTGTTTTTAAATTCGATCTATTTCAGGCATTTTATAACTATCAGGAAAAACCATTTAATCAGGCGATGTATATGTATCTCAGAATTGGTGATGACGAATAATACCATACAGGCAAAGCGAGATCCAGAGTATCTGACAGAAATGTCTGAATACCTCAATGCTCTTGCTAATCCTACCAGACTTCAGATTCTTGCTGCTCTTGAGTCAAAACCGTTAGAACTGAAAGAGATCACTTCTATCACCCGCACGAGCTATGAGAACATCAGAAAGCATCTGGACAAATTAGTCCTCGCAGGCTTAGTCCGAAAAGATGCCGGGATGAGTGCAGAGACGATGACGGGTATCCATCCTGTTTGGAAATATTCACTTGCTCCGGGAGGCATGGAGGCGATCATCACCAACCTCTCCATGTTCTCGAAAGTGCCCCTTACGATCACCCATACTGAGCTGGCGAATCAGCTCAACACGGTAAAAACTGAACTTGCAGATCAATTTGGACAAAAATCACCCCTCTTATATCTGACAAATGGTCCGGAGGAGAAGAAGATCTATTCTCTCTCTGAGGAGAAGACATCTATTGGAAGGACTGATCCTTCAGATCCCGCTGCATCACATTTGAGTCCATCGCGGGTTGTTCTCTCATCTGAGTACCGATCAGTCTCACGGATCAGTAGACCTCATTGTAACATATGGCACTCCAATATCTGGGAGATAGAAGATATTGG
>JAZDKH010000375.1:0-2980 GCA_043803325.1 Methanobacteriota archaeon
GCCAGAGATCCGGGTCCGGTAGTGATTCATTCTCTAGTCCCAGCACGTTCCGACGCATAAACAGGCGGATTCGGTAAGTGCTACGTGGTGCAGACGGGCATGACCCGGTGCAGGTACCGCACTGGTAGCACATATCTGCAGCCGTGCGGCTGATTCTCAAAACATCCTGAGAAAATTCTGGATTTGACTGATCATTGTGGTATCTCTGGTCAGCCAGTTTCTTGTTTAATTCAGGGTTGTCGTAACTTTTTGCAGCCATATCAATCCTCTTTTACTGGCTGATCGCCTTGAGTTCGACAGTTCCAGCATCACATGCTTGTTCCCTGACCATGGACGTTCTGGCACTGCAGAGTTTGGCCTTGATCTTCTTGAACAGGTCTGTCTCTTTACCCTTGGTCTTTATAGTGTCACGCCGGAGGTAGATGATATCCTCACCCGGACAGGCGTTTACACAAGCACCACACAGGATGCAGAGATCTTTATTGACGGCAATGTTGACCTCGATCTTCCCTTTCATCTGCTTTGCAGGCAATGGGGAAGGCAGATATATTGCGTTTGCAGGGCAGATATCAACGCAGGTTGAGCATCCTCCCGGACACTTTTCAGGGTGGAAGGTGATCTCACCACCAAATATCTTATTAACGGTGATGGCCTCTGTCGGGCAGTTCGTTGAACACCAGGTGCAGGTACAACAATCCTCATCAATGATTGTGACCTTTCCATACTTCTTTTTGCCGATCACCTCGCGGGTGACCTTAATGGCATCTTCCGGACAGGCTTCTGCACAGACATTGCAGCCGTCACAATAAGCCTCATCCCAAAGAACCTGACCTTCAACCTTCCCTAACTCAGGAGTAAAGGGCTTGTGAACAACGCTGATTGCTTCACAGAGATTGCCGCAGATGCCACATTTGGTGCATTTCTCGTCATCAACCACAAAATTGATCTTCAGTTCTACAGCCTGACCCTTTGCAATACCATCGCAGTCCTGCCCTTCAAAGAGGGGAACATCGCGGTCTATTGCATCACGGGGACAGACATCCAGACAGATGTTACAACGGACACACTTCTCATCATCGATTTTTGTGCCTTTGTCATAAGTCGGGAATCCTTCCTTCTCAAGAATAGGGAGTCGTTCTTCGCCATCTATCTTCAGGGAGAGGGCTGTGAAGGGGCACATAATAACGCAGACACCACAGTATGAGCACTTTGTCTCATCTATGTGGACGCTTGCTGCATCACTAACCAGACCACGCTGGACACCCCCCACAGCTCCTACGGCGATCGCATCTTCAGGGCAGACCTCAGAACAGATACCACAACCGGTGCAGATATCTGTATCTAAAATGAGGTTGTTTACCTGCTGAAGGAGCCGCTGCTCCATGATTACCCGGGATCCATCAGAGATCTTCGAGTATTTCGGAAACAGTGTTGACATTAAGATACCTCGTATTGTTCACGAATTCGGTTCAAAAACTAATATACCCGTAAATCAGAACTACCTCAACAGACCATAGCCTCTTGAGGTCGCTGTCCTGAAAGCTGAATCACATCGTACGGGCATGCATCCACACAGACCCCACATCCGGCGCATAGTTCAATCTTCACATCAAGAATGATTGCGTCACCGTTTACGACTTTATAAATCTTATCAGTCGCAGCGGATGTTGAAGGATCCATAGTGTTAAGTTCCAGTGCATTTACCGGGCATGCCACCACACAATTGCCACAGCCGGTACATCGCTCCATGTTCACATGTACTGCAAATGCCATAATTTCGCACCAGCCTGATCGATAAAAATCGACTGCACAAAGGTTGTAGGAAAATATAGATAAATGTTCTGAATTAAACGGGTCTATTTTTCGAGATAGAAGCACAGGTGTCAGTTATTTCAAGCTTATTTACTGAGGTATATTAATCATATTAAGTTATACACTTGAATGTATCTATCATGATCGTTCGTGTAGAATCAAGTATAGTCGTTCTAAATTCTATCACAAAATCACAGTTTAAATTGCATAATGTAGCTGAATAAGCCCAAAAATTGAAAATAGGCCGCAATTAATTCATAAATATTAAATATACGATAAATATGGCCATATGTGGTGTAAATACGGTAATTTGAAGAGTAAATGTTCAGATAAATATCCCTTTTAAGGAATAATCCTCTTGTTTTTTTACATGCGTGCAATATTTTGCTTCATTTTTACATTTAAAGACTAAAATGGCCGAAGATACGGTACTTTTTCCATTAATTTTAATCTGCTTCCCTCCTCATGCCGCATCCCGATCTACCCCCCTGAAGAGTTTTCAGACAAACTGGCCATTGACCAGATGTTTCATCCACCAATAATCATCAAAAATCAGAATACCCCTGATAAGTATAACTATCACCAGATTCCTAAGTGTACTTCTGATAGGAACTATGGCATTTTCTCAGGTTACTACCACCTGTCCGTACTGTGGAACCGGCTGTTCTCTCAATCTTATCGTGAAGGATGGGAGGGTGATAGGTACTGCACCGTACTTTCGGTCGCCAGTAAATGAAGGGCGTATCTGTCCGAAAGGTACCTACTGCCATCAGTTTATACATAATCCGGATCGTCTGAAAAAACCCCTTATCAGAAAAGGAGACATTTTTTACGAATCAGACTGGGATGCAGCCCTCGATCTCATCGCTCGAAATTTCTCTCAGTTCAACCCTGAAGAGATGGCGGTCCTCTCATCAGCACGGTGTTCGAATGAGGACAACTATCTTGCGATGAAATTTGCCCGGGGAGTGCTGAAAACCAGGCATATCGATCATTGTGCCCGTATCTGTCACTCTGCTACGATGGTAGGTCTCTCACTGGCCTTTGGAGATAGTGCCATGACCAACTCCATCCCTGATATCGGAGAGGCTGATTGTATCTTCTGCCTGGGAAGTAACACACTCGAACAGCATCCCCTTGTGGGGAGACAGATCATCAGGGCTCGAAC
>JAZDKH010000376.1:0-6040 GCA_043803325.1 Methanobacteriota archaeon
GGTTATTTTTAAATTTCATTTAGGATCAGGTACATTTTATCATACTACGGATATGCACTATCAGATCTATGAAACCTTCTTGTATAAGATCATCCGTAGGGCACTTACCGGATCAATACCCCGGAAACCCTGAAGACCCACAAGACCAACGAATCGAAGACCGCTACGGCAGAAGATATCGAGGATTCCCTTGTATCAGTTCCCGCTGCAGACCGGGCTACCCTGAAAGGTCTTCGGGTGATCATCAGGACTGTTGCATCGGGAAGCACAAGGGGGAATCAGCTGCCGGATTTAGGTCTTCAGCTGGAATGGTCCTCTTGTCTTCGTTACAGCGTTCAAGGGTGAGAGAAAACATTTTATACTTATACTGCGAATATCGTATTGTCGATATCGATTTGACGATAACGGAAATTCGATATTAAAATTTAATCAAGTGATAGACATGAATGACAACCGTGCGGACATGAGACAATTTATGCGAAGATTTCACCGGTTAGGGCATTTCCGTGGATATGGCGGGCTGAAAATTCTCGTCCTCTATATTCTCGGTGACGAACCAAAGAACGGTGCAGAACTCATTGATAACATCGATCTTATGAGCCATGGGCATTGGAAACCATCACCCGGATCAATCTACCCGCTCCTCAGTAAAGCGGTCGAAGAGAATTTGATTGTAAAAAGAGAAGACCGGAAGTATGAACTGACACCGGCGGGATACGAGGAGATAAGCATGTTCAAAACAGGAGATACCACAAAACCAGAATCAGTCGAGAATATCCTGACTGAAATAAACAGCAACCTGTCATACCTGGAAGACCTTTCGGAAGAAAAACTGCTCCCCTACCATGAGTTGATTGAGCAGATTGGGGTAAAAATTAACCGGATACACGAGACATTTGATTTTCAGAAGAAAGAGACATAACTGGTACCGGTACCCGGTATCACCCTGCCTTCCTCAAATGAAATCACGAGAGAAAAACACATATCTGAATGTAATCCCCCCATACCATTTACCAGGCAATAGGACACACATACGATGACGACTGCTATACAGGTCACTGACCTGACTAAGACATTCAACTCCCTCACTGCAGTAAACCACATCTCTTTCGGGATTGAACAGGGAGAGATATTCGGCCTTCTTGGTCCGAACGGTGCCGGAAAAACCACCACCCTCTCCATGCTTGCTACCATGTTGAAACCAACATCCGGAACTGCAACCATTCAGGGAAGAGATATACAAACAGACGCTGATGGCGTCAGGAAAGAGATTGGTATTGTCTTCCAGGACCAGAGTCTTGATGAGGAACTGACAGCTCGGGAAAACATGGATTTCCATGGGAGACTGTACCGAATTCCCGCAGAGATCAGAAAAAAACGAACTGATGAACTTTTCACTCTGGTAGAACTCCAGGAACGGAAGAATGATATTGTGAAGACCTTCTCCGGAGGCATGAGGAGACGGCTTGAAATTGCCAGGGGTCTGCTTCATCATCCCTCGGTTCTCTTTCTTGATGAACCCACCCTGGGGCTTGATCCCCAGACACGGAATCATCTCTGGCAATATATCGGGACGCTCAGTAAAGAGAAGAACATCACCATCATTCTTACGACTCATTACATGGAAGAGGCAGATCGGCTTTGTGACCGAATTGCCATTATTGACCATGGGAAGATAATCGCCCTGGATACCCCTCAAAACCTGAAAACCGGAATCGGCGGAGACATCATAACAATAAAAACCCCGGATCCAAAAACCGTTTCTCAGGTACTGACAATGCCCTGGATTATGCGGATAGAGCAGGATGCAGAAGAAGTGCATATAAGCCTTCAAAATGCAGAGCAACATATCAGTGATATCATTACCACACTGAACCTGCATAATATCCCGATTCTATGTGTTTCCATTCACAAACCAACCCTGGAGGATGTATTCCTTTCATTTACCGGGAAAAAAATCAGGGACGAAGAAATGGACCGAAAAGAGATGATGCGGATGCACAAGAAGATGGGGAGGCACTGATATGGATATCATTTATACCATCTGGCTCCGGAGCATGATCCGTTTTATGCGTTCAAAAAGCCGGATCATCGGAAGTATCAGCATGCCCGTCTTCTTCCTTCTGTTCCTTGGGTTTGGACTGAATTCAGTTGTCCGGATCCCGGGACTGAGTGAGAATTATATTCAGTTCCTCATGCCGGGAATGGTGGCAATGAGCGTTCTTTTTACCTCTGTCTTTTCAGGTATTCAGATCATCTGGGATAAACAGTTCGGATTTTTAAAGGAAACACTCGTCGCCCCGGTGTCCCGGATGGAAATTATGCTAGGTCAGACTTTTGGAGGAGCTACGACTGCAGTTATCCAGGGGATCCTTATCATGGTCCTTTCGCTCTTCCTGGGGCTGAAAATCGAAAACCCGGCAGGGTTTCTCATAGCTCTTGGATTCATGGTAATGATAGGAATCTCATTTACCGCATTTGGTATCGCAATAGCATCAAGAATGGAGGATATGACCGGTTTTCAGTTAATAATGAACTTTGTCATCTTCCCGATTTTCGGATTATCAGGGGCAATGTTTCCGATTAGTTCACTTCCCGGATGGCTTGCACCGATAACCAGGCTCGATCCCCTAACCTATGGAGTGGAAGGAATCAGGTATGGTCTGACCGGAGTTTCCCAGATAAATCCGGCCACCTGTCTGGTTGTCATCGCCGGATTTGCATGTATCATGACGATCATCGGGGCCTTCTTATTTCGAAAGATCTCAATCTGATTCTTTTTTCCATCATTTTACAAAAGATACTCCGGTTAATAAAATCGGAGAGTGTGATAATTACCAAAAAATACGATGTGGAATGTTTTGGCCCAAATGTCAGGTTCATTGAAGAGCGCCTTGTTTGTGCGATAAATTTCTGATGACGGTATCCATTTGACCAAAGGAGGAGAGGGTTATTGAACCATATACTTCACTTACACAGTCAGGTGATGCTTCGGACTGATGTACCAGAGGTTGGAAATCAGTTACCGATTCCGATCTGCATATGGAATGATCCCTTTTTCTTCTTTGTGGCTTTCATAAATCGCCTGTGACTCTTCGTGGTGATCAGATATGTTCTGACGTTATCTCCGTTTAAAGGAGTGGTGATAACCTTCTGGTACCTGGTTCTCCATCATGCTCCTGAAGGCATGAGTATATTCTCCCCGCTCATCGATAATGTTTCGGATAATACTACACCCAGAGGTAATCATGAGAACCTATCAGATAAAAACCTGATATGAAACGATGGTATCAGGTTTGGGTATTCGAAACCCGGGACAGGAATGATACATCACCTCTACCTCTATGAGGGCCAAAAAAAGAACCTGATACTACCAGATCCCATATTTGAGATGGGCCTCAAAATCGGAGCGAAATACTTGTTTTACTACGGGGGGTACATTCCCGGATCTCTAGTATGTCCATAGTTTTCTATGGGTATGATAATAAGGTAATAGCGTTCGGATACAGCATTGGTTTTCTTTGAAACAATCAAAATTTGAGCCTGAATATTGCTTTTTTTCAGAATGTTTCAGATCTTAATATATGGCAGATCAAATAAAACTCTATTCAAACATAAGAGAGTATTTTATCGGTATAATGTAATGATCCGGGATGTACCGATTCCAGTGTCTATTCAGGGCCGGAATTCAGTCTAAATCTCTTTATAATGAAAACCATATACAGGATCTATTACTCCTATTCACGAGGTGGTGAATTGGGAATTATCAACAATTTTATGTACCGATCCCAAATCATTGAACTTAGAATCGGGTGAGTTGAATACGAGAGAAGATACAAATTTCTTAAAAAACGTCGATGATACCAGGTATCAGGTTTCCGCATATGAAAATGCAGAGCATTTTCATGATAAACCAATCTAATACCTGCTGTACCCGGAAGGCTTACTCACGAAACAGGTACGGGTTCTGCGATCAAGAGGAGAATATCCATGGCATGACTAATCGATTGACTTCTTTGAAAGATAAGCGGAACAACTATGTGAATTTATCACCTATGATATGTAAGGAAGGAATGATGTTACAAATATTAATATCACCCAAACAATTCTTTGAAACATGTGCCGGATATGAACCGTCCCTGAAAAAACCGGCGTTGATCATCCTGCTGATGTCCGTCTTCACTGCAGGAAGCGGATACCTGCTTGGAGAACTTACCGGACGGATGTTCTCCGGTTTCATGGAGGGAATAGATCTTATCACGGCAGTGAGTGCAGCAGTTACTTCCTTCTTTGCACCCTGGTTTATGTGGCTCGTATTTGCGGTGATTCTTATGGTCATGACCAAAATTCTGAAGGGATCCTGCTCGTTCAAACGATATGCAGAAATAGCCGGGTACGGACTGCTTCCCCAGCTCATAGGGTCGGTAATCAGCCTGGTGCTCGCTTTCTGGTATATTCCCCGCATTCAGGTTGCCCCGATAAAAGTTGTCGATCCTGCACAAATCCAGGTTCTCATGGCAGACTTCTTAAAAAATCCCCTGATGCAGGAGTATACCTTTCTCTCAACGATCCTCTCGGTTATTCTTCTCATCTGGACCGCAAATATTGCTGCTATCGGACTTGAGAAGTGTTGTGGTCTTTCATCGAAGCAATCTCTAATTGCTGCCGGCCTTCCGATCGCGGGGTATATCATCTATTCTCTCTACACCCTAACTACGATGTCCGGATGGATCTGAATGAAGCTTCCGGTCATCAGTACCCTGTTCACCGTCTTCCTGCTCCTCGCCTCAGCAAGTGCTGCCACCCTGGTTGATCCAACGGTGGCAGCAGCCCAGGTCGAAGTAACAGGAATCACGATCGATCCCGCTGTCCTGATGCCACTTGATATAGCCGTAGTTACGATCACCCTGAATAATACCGGTCAGGAAGCGGTCCCGATCAACCATGCTCTGGTCTATGACAAGGACCTCCTCATCCTCTCTGATAATTATGGAAAAGTGGGATCTATCGGTGCCGGTAACTCCTTAAAACTTGAGTTTACCATTCAGGCCCGAAGATTGACCGGTATCTTCTATCCGATCCTTTCATTAGACTTCCGGGGAGCCCATTTCCTCCGGTACCCGTTCAGGGTGCAGGTACAGGATGATCCCCTTGAGATGTCCGTTCTTTCAAAACCGGAGACTTTTGTTGAGGGAAAGAAAGACATTGTTCAACTCCACATCGGAAACCCCCGGGATAATACCGTTACCGGTGTGTCGATTACGGCAAATGGAACCGGGCATGAGATCACGCCGGCCTCGTACTTTGTCGGTGCCCTAACATCTGATGCGACCGCTGATATTCCGATAAATATCACCCCATATGGGAATCAGCCTGTGTTGTTCACCCTCTCGTACCAGAACGGAATTAACCAGCACAATGTCACCTATACGCTCCCGATCCTCCTCGGAGAAAGTAGAAAACAGGCAAATCCGGTATTATCCAACGTGTTCCTGAATGATGAGGGAGATCTCATCAGAGTGACCGGTGATGTTACGAACTCAGGGCTTGAAACAGCCAACGGTGTTGAGGTCACCACGGCTGATCCGGCAACTCCTATCTTCCCGTACAAACTGTACGCAGTCGGTGCCCTCAAACCTGATGACTTCTCCAGCTTTGAGATAACGTTCCGGGCTGACGCAAATACCACCGGGGTTCCCCTCCGGACGAGTTACAAGGATCGGGATGGAAATATCTTTACCACCGATACGCTCCTTGAAATCCCCCCCAAAGATAAAGTGACTGAAAAGGAACAGGCATCACCGATACCTGAAAAGACGATATATGTCATTCCGGGAGCGGTCCTCCTCCTGGTCATTCTCGCGATCTGGTATAGCAGGCGAAGAAGAGAATGACCCTGCCAATCATGACAGATACCGGCCCGGTCATGGAGTTCTCAGGGGTATCCAAAATTTACCCTCTCGCTTCAGAAAATGTGACAGCCCTTTCGGATATCTCTCTCCAGGTACTTCCTGGAGAGTTCATTGCCATCATGGGACCT
>JAZDKH010000377.1:0-3559 GCA_043803325.1 Methanobacteriota archaeon
ATTCTGATGATCCTATCTCCCGGATATTTCAAAATATCACAGTTACCATCATTCTCTTTAATTCCCGGGCCTCCGGGAAGGAAAACCCTGACAATGATTATGACATCTGTATCATGAAAAAGGGAATCGAAGAGCTACGAAAAGCATCTAAACTGTTATACCAGGCCTTGTGTGATGTCGGTGTTCCGATAGAACCCCTGGTTGAAACCCCGGAATCTTTCAATATTCATAAAACCAACCCCCATCTTATCTATCGGGATATTAGTGATCATGGAAAAATTATCTTATGAAAAACCGGGAGAACGGGAATAATGGATAAGGGACTGGTAACCGAAGAGGATATCCAAAAAGTAGTCGATCGCCTGATTGCGGCATCTAATCCTAGAAAGATTATTCTCTTCGGCTCGTACGCCCGGGGAGAGCAGACCCCGGATTCAGATATTGATCTGATGGTCATTGAGGATACCCTGGATCATCAGGGGATGGAGATGGTCAGACTCCGGAAAGCTGCTGGAAGGATAGCACCGGGTGTTGGTATTGACATCCTGGTGTATCCTACCGAAAAAACGAAGGAGCCGGTACCAGGAACGGTCCTCTATTGGGCATTAACCGAAGGGAGGGTGATGTATGAGTGCCTTCAAGATATATCACGGGAGGGGATCACGGTTGACTGAAAATCAGAAATACTTATTTGAAGTTCTAATTTCTCGAAAAGAAGACCTTATGAGTATTGCTCATAAACATGGAGCAAAAAATATCAGAGTATTTGGATCTGTAATACGGAGAGAGGAGACTGATACGTCAGATATCGATCTCCTCGTAGATATGGACGATGAGGCGAGCCTCCTTGATCTTGCTCTTCTGAAGAATGATTTCGAAGATATGCTAGGGAGAACTATTGATATTACCACCAGGCCAGCTCTTCACCCCTTACTTGCTGATACCATCCTGAAGGAGGCTGTTCCTCTGTGAGAATCCCAGATATTTATCTTGCTGATATCATGGAGTCAATCAGTAGGATTGAGACCTACGCTGAATCGGGCCGGGAATCGTTCTTTCACTCAACACTGATACAAGATGGAATCGTCCGAAATTTAGAGATAATCGGTGAGGCAGCCAATCAGCTTGATGATGCATTTCATGCTGCACACCCTGAGGTGGAATGGAGGGGGATGATCTCACTTCGGAATTTAGTCATCCATCAGTATCATCGGATTGATCTCAACCTCATCTGGAGAGTCGTCATGAAAGATATTCCTCAATTAAAAGAGCATATTGAGGCAATCATTGAGACTTTAGCTAGGGAAGAGAGAACGGGGGTTTAGAGGATATGGCTAACGAATCGGCAACCATTGTCCAACGCCTCTGGAACTACTGTAACGTCCTCCGGGATGACGGAGTCTCATACGGTGACTACGTCGAACAGCTCACTTTCCTTGTTTTTTTGAAGATGGCGGATGAACAGACGAAACCGCCTTTCAACAAACCATCAACCATTCCAGGTGGTCTTGATTGGGAGAGTCTCGTAGAAAAAGACGGAGATGAACTTGAGGTTCATTACCGCCATATGCTCGATTTACTCGGAAAGATGGCCGGCATGCTTGGGGTTATCTTCCGAAAATCCCAGAACCGGATCCAGGATCCTGCCAAACTCAAGCGCCTCATCTCCCTCATTCATGGTGAGAACTGGGTCAGTATGGATATCGATATGAAAGGGGATATCTACGAAGGCCTGCTCCAGAAGAACGCAGAAGATATCAAATCTGGTGCTGGACAGTATTTCACCCCGAGAGCTCTTATCCGGGCGATGGTCGATGTCACGAATATCCAGCCGGGAATGACCATCTGTGATCCTGCCTGCGGGACCGGTGGCTTTCTCCTCGCTACCCAGGACTATCTCCTCAAGCATTACAAGCTCGACAAAGAGCAGAAGAAACAGCTCAAATCAGGGACATTCCGGGGGTATGATATCGTAGATAATGTCGCCCGGCTCTGTGCCATGAATTTGTATCTTCACGGGATCGGGGGAGAAGAAAGCCCAATCACGGTCGGGGATGCCCTCGCTGCTGACCCCGGAGACCGGTACGATATCGTCCTCACCAACCCTCCGTTCGGAAAGAAGAGCAGCATCACCATTGTAAATGAAGAGGGGAAGGCCGATAAGGAAGGGCTCACCATTGAGCGGGGAGATTTCTGGGCAACCACTTCGAACAAACAACTCAACTTTCTCCAACACGTGCGGACCATCCTGAAGATCAACGGGAAATGTGCAATTGTTGTCCCTGATAACGTACTCTTTGAAGGGGGGGCCGGGGAGATTATCAGACGAAAACTCCTCCATGAATGCGATCTCCATACAATTCTCCGCCTCCCGACCGGTATTTTTTACGCCCAGGGTGTCAAAGCAAACGTCCTCTTCTTTGAGAAGAAACCGGCATCAGAGACCCCCTGGACTGAAAAGATCTGGATCTATGATCTCCGGACGAACATGCACTTCACGCTGAAGACCAATCCTCTGAAATATACAGATCTTGAAGATTTTATCCGGTGCTATCATCCGGAAAAACGGCATGACCGGGAGGAATCAGAGCGGTTTAAACCGATTCTGTATGAAGAGATCCTTACCAGAGATAAAGTAAGTCTTGATATCTTCTGGCTCAGGGATGAGAGTTTAGAAGATGCGGATAAGTTGCCGGATCCGGAGATTATAGCAGCCGAGATCGTGGATAATCTGGAAGCTGCATTAGAACAATTCAGGGAAGTTCTGGATGGGCTCGGAGAGAGTCCTTAAGCATTTTTTCAATCATTCCATTCTTCGTTTCGCTCACTCAATTTCTCCATCCCTTCTCTCTACTCATCCCATTTCAGATCCTTGTTCAACGATATATTTATGTTCCAATCAGGGATTCGTCTTTGCTATCACTACAAAAGGTAATGAAAAGATGAATTTTTGAAGGCTTTTTAAGAATGAGGAAGATGGTATTCATGATTCTATCGTTATGACGGTTTCGTTCACAATACGTCCACATTACTTTCGCGGTCGCAAGATAAAACCAAAAATACGTTCGCGGTCGTAACCGCACGTAATTCTGGTCGTATCATTCTTCTCTCCAAACATAAGCGGTCCCTTTCCCTACCCCTTCCCGCTGAACCTCTGAATATTTTTCGCTCATGGAAAAAAGAACCTTATAGCCTGCCCTTTTGAAAGAGTACAGAGTGCCATCACATCGGACCGGGTTACCCGGGGTAAGCTTTCAGCCAGGTTATGACCATCTGTTCTTCCTGAATACGATCAAATCCTTTAGCCTGAACGTATTTTCATGATTCATTCAGTCAAAAAAAACGGAGGTGTGAAATACTGTTTTACACTTCCGCGATGGTCAAATATCCCTCATGACATGTCACGGATAATACGAAATATTTTTAGAGTTACAGGCTGTTGCAACCGGTTGCAACAATTCAAACAGATTATTTTTAACTATAAGGCAAGCAGAAATTGAGTATTATTCAAATCGGTTATCCGTATTTGAACCGGGTGCAACACTTCAGAAATATCCTA
>JAZDKH010000378.1:0-5332 GCA_043803325.1 Methanobacteriota archaeon
AGTATTGTTGGTTGCATCAAAGATCGAGTAATGGTTCCACCACGGACCACTTCTGCCCCTCCGGCACATGCTGCCTGGACACGGAAAAGCGCAGCCTGTGCTGCGTGTTCTGATATCATCGGTCCGATATCTGTCCGGGGATCAACAGGATCACCTATTACCAGGTTATCAGTCAGTTCACAGATCTTCATCAGAAGCGTATCATAGATTGGACGATGCACAAAAACCCGTTGAACCGAGATACAAACCTGCCCGGCCTGGGAGAATCCGCCTTCAACAATCCGGATGGCAGCAAGAGTGACATCTGCGTCCTCATGGACGATGACTGCTGCATTTCCTCCCAGTTCCAGAGTCACCTTTCCACATGCAGCAAGAGAGCGGATATGCCATCCTACTGCTGGAGATCCGGTGAAAGATATACACCCTATCCGGTGATCTGAAACTAATTTTTCTGCAATTTCGGGGTTACAAGGGAGGACACTGACAGCGGCCTGCGGATATCCTGCTTCAATGAGAAGTCTTCCGAGCAGAAGGGATGAGAGAGGAGTAGCTGATGCTGGTTTTAGTATGATCGCATTTCCTGATGCCACCGCAGGTCCAAGTTTATGACAGGCAAGATTAAGTGGGAAGTTAAAAGGAGTGATCCCAAGGACTATTCCGACCGGAAAACGTTGAACAATACCTACACGGCCAGATCCGGCAGGAGTCCGGTCCAGAGGAATCACCTCTCCACTGATACGTACTGATTCTTCAGCCGATATTCGGATAGTCTCAATAGCACGAGAGATTTCGCCTTCTGCATTCCGTCTGGGCTTTCCCCCTTCAGCGATCAGAAGCCGTATGAACTCTTCTCGTCTGGATTCCATCAGATCAGCAAGCTGATGTAATATTGCTGCGCGCATATGAGCTGGAAGAAGAGCAGTCTCGGTAGCACCGGCAGTAGCAGCCTTAAGTGCGTCTTCTATCTCATGAATCCCTGCACGATATACCCGGGCAACACCAGAACCGGTATAGGGATTTTGCACATTATACCAGAACCCGGTCAGAACATCGGAACCCCCGATAATACACGCCCATTCATCCATGCACCCAGTAAGGGAATTGGTGTTATTATTTTCACCGTTTCATTCACTCAATAAAGGGGTGAGCATCAGAAGATGAACTGCATGGCTGCTCCGGCGCTCAGACCCAGAAGAAGAGTATAAAGCGAGATGAGGAGGGCGGTTTTCCATCCCATCTCCCGGGAGAGTACTGCTATCGTTGATATACAGGGAATAAAAAGAGTGCTTACAAGGGCGAATATGTAAAGCTGCAGTTTTGTCATAACCAGAGGCAGATTTGCTGTCCCTGCGAGCACAATAAGCGTCTCAAACGCCATCTCTTTCCTGAGAATTCCAAATATCAGAGCAGTAGAAGCAAATGCAGGGAGACCCAGAACCTCCACCATAAAAGGGGATACTGCATTCTGAAACATGTCAGTGACTCCAAAGTATCCAAGAAGACCAAGGATTACACTGCTCACCATCAGCATCGGCATTGCGATGACAAGAAACTCCCTTATATGAAGCCATGACCGGGTGAGCACCTGGCGCCATTTGGGGATCCTGAGGGGAGGAAGCTCTAAAACCATTCCGAGTTGATTGCCGGGAGTTATCCGTGATAGGACAACTCCGGTGATAATGATAAGGACAAAGACAATCAGGTAAAGGGAGAATGCAGCCAGGATCCCAACAAATGCTGCAACTATGCCTGCAATGATCACGGTCCTGGCAGAGCAGGGGACCATGGTTATCAGAAATGCTGCAATGGTCCTCTCTCGTCTCGTTCCAAGTTGTCGGATTCCCATGATAGCAGGAACATTGCATCCTAGCCCAAGGACCATAGGGATGATAGCCTGGCCGTGCAGACCGAAACGGTGCATCACCCGATCAGAGAGAAACGCAATCCGGGTCATATATCCTGAATCTTCTACCAGAGATATGAGAAGATAGAAGGTGAATACGAATGGAAATGCGACCCCAAGTCCTGCCTGAATTGCTATAGCGAGTGATAGGGAGACTTCAGAGAGGAGAGGATCAAGAGTGGCATTCCGGATAGGACTAACGATTATGTACTGAAAGATGGAGACGATAATCTCTTCTAAATACGATCCTACGATGAAGACCATCATCAGCATAGAAGAGAGGGTGAGCACCATGATTGGCACACCAGGAAAAACCCGGGTCAGGTACTCATCCGGATCCTTGATCAGACGGGAAGTATCGCGGGTTATTATCGCATCTGCGATTCGTGATGCTGCATGATGCCGGTTAGCTGCTATCAGTTGATGGGCTGACATCCGGTGTTCATCGACAATCTCTGGAATTATAGTCCTGGCAGCCGCCATCAGTAACGTATCTGATCCTATTCCTTGCAGAGCAAGCAGTGACTCTGCTCGTGTAGTTCCGACCAGTCGCTCCAGACTTCGGATTGCAGCCTCTATGTGTCGGTCATATTGAACCCGATAAACTCCCTGTCTTGCATGATGAATGGCCAGCGGCATGATCTGATCAATGTTTCTTCCAAGGGTGGCAGCAGTTTCGATGACTGGAACTCCAATTATCGATGAAAATATCTCAGTATCAATCTTCACTCCTGCTTTTGTCGCTTCATCAATGATATTGAGGATCACTATTACCGGGAGATCAAATTCAAGGAGTTGAAGAAGGAGATAGAGATTCCGTTCGAGATGAGATGCATCGAGAACTATTGCATATACATCAAACTGCCGGGTAATCACTGTCTCTCTTACGAGTTCTTCTTCCGATCCGAGTCCATCCAGGGAATAGATGCCAGGGAGATCCACCACATCGACTGGTTGTCGATTATGACAGATGGTTCCAGAACAGAGATCAACCGTGGTACCTGGATAATTGCTTATCTCAACTCCTATTCCTGTCAGTTGGGTAAAAATGAGAGATTTACCTACATTTGGATTTCCAATAAGTCCTATCTTCATCAGCAACTCACAACGAGAACTGACTTTGCAATATCAGTACTTATCGCAACGTCGGTCCCCTTCACCTGAATAAGAATTGTCTTTGCCATCCGACGGCGCACTGTGATCTCTTCTCCCGGTATAATACCAAGATCAGCGAGCCTTGCAGACCTGCCACACCCTTTCACCGCAGAAATATACACCCGTTCCCCTTCTCCACAGTCGGCAAGAATGCGACATCCACAAGAGAGTTTGTCATGTTCTTTTCTAAAAAACCTACCTCTAAAACAGGGAGGCTTTAAACCGATCAGATCATTAAGCCGTGAGATCGTCTCTTCAGATGCATGATGCTCAAGGGTACAGGCTTGTTCATGGGCAACAGCTCTATCCATACCAAGCATCTCCTCAAAAAATGTCTCCAGCACTTTATGCTTCTTCATCACTCCGGCTGCTGCAGCTTCCCCGGACGGGGTCAGGCTGATCACTCCGTCTTTTATCAGAATTTCATCTGCCATAACCAGGTGTTTGAGAGTGTCCTGAACCTTTTGAAGACTTTGATGAACCAGATCAGCGAGATCGGTATCCGTTGGTTGTCTACCAGTCCTGACCTCCACCCGGCGAACAGCAAGGAGAAGATCTTCGCGCTCTGCTGGTTCCATTGAGTAATAATTGGTTTCACCGGTTTTTAATCAGATCGAACCTGCAATATTATCATTCTTCTCCACCAGTGTCTGACTGACTATATAGACAAAAACGGAAGTACTCATATGGAAAAGAGGACGGCGACCATGACGGGCAGCACACCGTGGCCAGATGTCAGACTGACACGGATAATCGCTACAATAGGACCCTCATGTGCAGATATCGGCACAATTCACGATATGATCCGCGCCGGAATGGATATTGCAAGGCTCAACCTCTCGCATGGAAATTTTGAGGAACACGAAGAGGTGTTTCACCGGATCAGACTGGCCGCCCGGGAGCTCAACAGATCAGTAGCGATAATGGTCGATATCCCTGGTCCAAAACTTCGGATCAGATCACAAGAGGATGACCGCACGTTCTTCCAAGGCGATCAGATCATCCTTTCAGCAGAGCCGGATGTCGGAAATATCGTAGTCGGTCCTGCTGCGTATATCCCGGATGTCGAGCCTGGAGATATCATACTCATCGGAGACGGAGCGGTCACTCTGACCGTTACTAAAGGAGGTGATACCATACAAGCAACTGTACAAGCAGGGGGCACCATACGACCTGGTGCAGGGGTCGTGGTCCCAGGTCGGAGACCCAATGTTCCATATGAGAATGAAGAGTTAGTTCGAAACCTCTCCTTTGCTACGGGTATAAATCCTGATTTCATTGCACTCTCATTTGTCGGGTCAGCGGGAAATATTCATGCTGTTCGCTCAATTTTACAGAAGAGCGGTGCCAATATCCCTATAATCGCCAAAATTGAGACGAGGGTTGCAGTTGATCGATTTGAAGAGATTTTGGCAGTAGTAGATGGGGTAATGGTTGCACGTGGTGATCTTGGGGTTGAACTCCCGATAGCCTGTGTTCCCCATGTGCAAAAAGACATCATCCGTCGATGCAATCAGGCCGGGATCCCGGTGATCACCGCTACCGAGATGCTCGAGTCCATGGTTCAGCATACCAGGCCAACCCGTGCCGAGGTGACTGACGTGGCTAATGCGATAGCAGATGGAACAGACGCAACGATGCTCTCTGCAGAGACATCTATAGGCCTCCATCCGCAACTGGCAATTGAAACGATGGCCCAGATAGCCTGTGAGACCGAGAAGTACCTTCCATATCGGCAGATTTTAAATGAGAGGGCAGCCTGGCATGAGGATAATCCGGAAGGAATCATCAGTTACAGTGCTTGTTATCTTGCGAACGAACTCGCAAGTAGAGCAATTATTGCCTTTACCAGATCCGGTGTTACTGCAGATCGGGTATCACGATGCCGGCCAGGGACACCTATCCTCGCAATTACTCCTGATGAAGCAGTTTGCCGTCGATTACTGCTTCGATGGGGCGTTATCCCATGTATTCACGATCCGATTCACTCTGCAGATGAATTATTCAGGATTTCATTGCAACTTACTAAAGATATGGGTATCACCTGCACTGGTGACCGGCTTGTAATTATTGCTGGAAATTTTGCGGGAATTCAGGGGACAACCAATATGATCAAAGTTCAGATTGTCCCGTAAAACCGTGTATCAGTCAAAGAGAGGATCACGGTACTTACCTGATATACCTGAAGATACGGATCTCTCTTTGGTTCTCATCTGACCACCCTGATGAGGGAGTGATCTGGAAATAAGGGCCAGCGAACAGTTAGCTTCATCT
>JAZDKH010000379.1:0-3770 GCA_043803325.1 Methanobacteriota archaeon
GGCTTTTGAAAATCTTGTCGGAAAATCTGCAGATGTTCTCATGAATACATCCCTCATCATGCTCTTCCCCAGCGATTTAAGGCAGCACGCTATGAGGATCTTTGAGACCACCCTGGCCGGAGTTCGGCTGAATGCCGTTGAGATCCCCGTGCAGCATCAGGATGGTTCGGTCAGGACCGTGGTCTGGAACTCGGCAACCATTTTTAGTCAGGACGGCACCATTCCGGTTGCCACCATCGCCCAGGGTCAGGATGTCACCATCAGGAGAACACTTGAGCGGAAGAATGAGATTTCACTGATCCAGATTCAAAAGAATCTGGCACAACTATCGATTCTCAACGATGAAATCAGAAGTTCGCTATCCCTTATCCTCACGTGTACCGATATGATAGATGACAAAGCGGTCACGACCCTGATCGAGGACCAGATCCGGCGGATTGACAAGATGGTCTCACAACTTGATAAACGATGGATCGAGTCTGAAAAAGTCCTGGATATGATTCGGAAAAATTATCAGATCCATATCTCACCTTATCAGAACCAGGACGGTTCGCATGTCCCGGATACCAGATACCAGTCAGACCACCCGGACGTAACGAACGGTTCAACCGCCGCCTTTTCTCCGTTGCACCAGGAGATTGAAGCTGAACTCTATACTATTCTTGATAGTATTGATGCCATCATCTATGTCGCTGATCTAACCACCCATGAACTCCTCTACCTCAATAAACCCGGCCGCAGCATATTTGGAGATTATGCCGGGAAGTTCTGCTATCAGGTGATAGAACAGGATCTCTCCGGACCGTGCCAGCACTGCATACAGGATCTGCCTGCATCCGGCACTCTTCCTCATGCCAGCCAGCAGGTACATAAGAACTCCCGGAATAACCGGTGGTATGACTGCCGGGGTCGGATCATTAGATGGAACGACGGGAGAGATGTCGTGCTCCAGGTCGCCACTGATATCACCAAAAGAAAGAACGCTGAGAACATGGTTCGGGAAAAAGAGCGTACCTTTCAGGCAGTGTTTGAAAATTCCCAAGACGCCATCCTTCTGATAAAAGGTGATCGGTTAATCGATTGTAACCAGGCTACCCTTGATCTCCTGCTGATATCAGAGAAAGAGCTGGTAATCGGATCGATACCCCTGGATTTCTCACCCATACTGCAACCTGACGGCAGACAGTCGGATATCGCTGCTGATGAATATATTGCCCGTGCTCACCGGGAAGGGCACTGCCGATTTGAATGGCAGATTGCCCGCACAGACGGCCAATATGTCATTGTGGAGGTCTCCCTGATCTCGATCATGGTCGAAGGTGAATCAATGCTGTATTCAACCTGGCGTGACATTACTGTACGCAAACAGGCTGAAGAGGCACTGTATGAATCAGAACAATTTGTACGCACTCTCTTTACCAAAAGTCCGATTTCCCTCACCCTGGTGTCTGTACCGGATGCTACCTTTATCGAGGTAAATGATGCCTTCATCAGGAACACCGGGTTTTCCCGGGATGAAGTCATCGGAAAAACATCAGAAGAACTGACGTTGTTCACTGATTATAAGCAGTATCAACAGATGGTAGGATCACTTCAAAATCAGCAGGCCTTTCTTTGTTCAGAGATGTCAGTCAGGAATGCATCGGGTGAGATCCGAATCTGCAGGTTTCTCTCAAAAATTATCATGATGAAGGGAAGGCCGTATATCCTTTCATCAGCAGAAGATGTTACCGAGAAAACATGGTCTGATGGTGCAACCCGGGCTCTCGTACGGAGTATGGTCAGTACTACCGGCATAAATTCTCTTGATACCATCACAGCAACACTCAGTTCATTTCTTGGTGCTGATTGTGTGATGATCGGCAGGATTCAGCCTGATAATTCCACGGTTCAGGTCATCTCCATGATTCTCGATGGAGAGCCGGTGACCGATTATGCATATACACTCGCAAATACACCCTGTGAAGGTGTTTCAGAGAAGGGATTCTGCCAGTTTGATGATCATGTTCAGGAGTTGTTTCCCGATAGTCGGGATCTCGCTGACATGAATATTCGGGGATATGTTGGCACTCCCATCAGGGACTCTGACCACATGGTTATTGGCATCCTGTGTCTGCTCTTTCGGAAACCAATCCGTCAATTTCTTCCAATCAGAGAGATTATGGATATCATTGCCGTAAAAGCGTCGGCAGAGATACAACGGACCGAGATAGAGCAGAAACTGATTGAAAATCAGATTCTCCTGACCCAGGCGATGGATCTGGCCAGCCTTGTGTACTGGGAATATGACGTTCCTGCAGATCAGATCACGTTTAATGACCGGTTTTATGAGTTATATGGCACCAGTGCACAGCGGGAGGGAGGATATCAGATGTCCAGTGCACGATATGCTCAGGAATTTGTACATCCTGAAGATCTGCATGTGGTTGAAGAAGAGGTGAAGAGACCCTTGGATACATCATATCCCGCTTATACCTCTCAGCAGGAACACCGGATTATCAGGAGAGACGGAGAGGTTCGCACGATTTTGGTACGGATCGCCATCATAAAGGATGCCCAGGGTGTTACGATCAAAACCCGTGGGGTGAACCAGGATATTACCGAGCGAAAAAAACTGGAGAATGCCATCAGGAAAGTAAATCAAAAACTGAACCTGCTCACTGCGATCACCAGGCACGATATTCTCAATAAATTATCCGTTATTCATGCGTTTGTCGATCTTAGTGAGAAAGATCTCCAGAACCCCCGTCTGCCTGAATATCTAACCCTGATCCATACTATCTCCGATGAGATTCAGTCACAGATTGAATTTACCCGGATATACGATGAGATAGGGTCGCAGGATCCCCTCTGGATAGAAATGGACACGATCATCCCCCGATCCATGATACCAGCAGGTATATCAATGGAGGCACATGTCGAGGGGATATCTGTATTTGCCGATCCTCTGTTAAAAAAGGTATTTTATAATCTGCTCGATAATTCGATCAGGCATGGTCAGCAGGTCACCCGGATCCGGGTTACTGCTCGCGAAGAGGGGGGTATGCTTGTCATCAGATGGGAAGACAATGGGGTAGGCATCCCTGCCGTG
Organism: Methanobacteriota archaeon; assembly: GCA_043803325.1. Classification (GTDB taxonomy): domain Archaea; phylum Halobacteriota; class Methanomicrobia; order Methanomicrobiales; family Methanospirillaceae; genus Methanospirillum. The sequence continues at coordinate 3,092 of JAZDKH010000379.1, forward strand.
ATGAAAAAATCCATATTTGAACAAGGGTTTGGCACGAACACCGGCCAGGGTCTGTTCCTGGTCAGGGAGATCCTCTCCCTGACTGATATCGTGATCCGGGAGACCGGGATTCCCGGAGAAGGGGCACGGTTTGAACTCCAGGTGCTACAGGGGGCCTACCGGATAACTGGTGATCCGGGAAGGCTGATGGATTGATGATAGATAATCATCGGGAAAAATTATTCGGGTTTCCGGGATAAAGAATCCAGGTACAATGAAGCGTTATCATCCTTCCGGTTCACGATCGCTTCTATGCTAGAATTATCAAGGACGTGATATAGCACTATAGACGAATCTGCTCCCGTAAGGAATGCATCCATCCGAACGTCCGTTGTTAATCTCAGGCCTGCACTTGGCTTGTACATACAGGCGAATCACGACAATCTTGTACACATTGGTGTTCCTGCTCACCTAGCGGAGGATACCCTTGTATGGAACAGTGGCCTATACATAATTCACAAGGATCAACCCAATTTGTCGGCGGTATTCCTATTATTTCCACAAATATACCAGTGGAGGTATTAGTGCCTCCACTAATAGTGGGTAGGTCTGCGTTCTTTGTAGCATAAGGTTTGAGTTCCTCGCCATCATAATACTTCAAAGGGGTCACCTGAAGCGTGAGAACCTTATTTTCATCTGA
>JAZDKH010000380.1:0-5000 GCA_043803325.1 Methanobacteriota archaeon
TGCCTATGGTAATTCTTCGGGACATGATGCATTTGCCCCCTCTGACACCACCTATTGGGTTGTTGGTCTTACCCAGAGAGTTCATACATCTCCCCATCAGCGCGGCACCACGTGCTAGTCCATCATCGACAAATACCAGGTGATTGACCGGGTCAGGAAACAATTTTCGGTCAATTATTCCTTTCAGAATATACTCTGGTTTTCTTCCTGAAATTGCTGCCCGACCGGTAAACCCGATAGATGTATTGGGAAAGATGAGTCCCTCTTTTTTTGATACATCTATCATCCTCAAAGCCATATGTGCACAGACCCTGTCGATAACTTCGTTCAAAACGGCGAGTGAATGCTCAGAATGAATATCTTTACCAATGGCTTCTAGTTCAGGGAGTGTGCTCCCATTTTCACCTGCATCAACCCCGATAAGAGCAACACCTGATTCCCGTGCAACTTTTGCGTATACTGGCACCATTCCATAGCGGGTCCGAGCATCAGGTACCACTTCCACTACAATCAGATCATGACACTGTTTCACATACGAAGAGACAACATCTGACTCTTTTCGTGATGCAAAAATGGCAGTCTTACTTTTATCCCCGAAGATATCAAGGGCTGTGCCGGTATGGGCTTTCACGAGACCGGTACCTCTGACAACAGAGTCTGGAATCGCTCCTGCAAGTCCACAAAAGTTTCCAATCGTTTTTGCAAAGGGATTTGTACTTTGGGGATCCACATCGCTGGTAACTCTCCCGTCAAGGGTAGTCCCAAAATCTATTGATATACAGGGATTTCGGAAGTCTACCGGGGTCCATTTTGCCCCTTCTTTCATTCCTGCCATCGCAAGTTCACCTTCCATCTCATTGGCTACCATTTCAACGCCGGTAGTACCCTGAGGAGGGACGACACCAGCTACTGCTCCTGAAAAATTTACCCGGTCTGCAAATGAGAATGGTTGAAGTTTAACAGACTGGTTTGCTTTGGACATAGGCGGAGTCATCTTTTTTGGCGGAACGCCTGCTTCAAGACACCCGTTTGCAAGCGCAATGACAAAGTCTCCAACCTGATCCGGTGAGTCCATGGCAGCGACCACTCCTGTGCTTCGGACAACGAAATCGAGATCCTTTTTTATGTCCAGTTTCGCATCTTTATGGCACTTAATTAATGTGTCTTTCACGAGCTCAGTTACTGACTCACGGGTTAGTTCAGTTCCGTCAAGCGTTTTGCCAAATATCTCCTCACCAGGTTTTGGAGGTCTGACATCACGACTCATACTTACGGTTTTATTGATGACATAACTCATCCCGGTTTCAAGATTTACCCCGGTAAGAATGCATTTGGTGGTGGTGTTTCCCATTTCCACTGACGCCACGATAAAATAGGGTTTTTCATCAAACTCCCTGCATTCCATCCCAGGTCCACGAACAATTCGAGGAGGAGGAGGGCTCTGGACAATGTGTGGTTTTGGAGATGATTGAAATAGTCTACCCAGGATACCATGACTCATAAGAACTTGTCATCCGGTAGGAGCCATATAAGTTTCGATATCCTCCCACGTCAGGTGTATCTGAACAGATTGTAAAGGTTAATAGAATTCGGAATAAAGTATGAGATATGGCTGACCCACACTATTGTCAGAGTTGTCAATTTTGTGTCCCATTATTTGGGAAGAATAAAGAACTCCTCCGACTTGAGTGCTGGAGGAACCCTCCAACACCGGTGTCATCAGGCACTGATCCTGAAGGGAAACCACGGACCTTACACCTTCGTCCCCGCGTGGAAGGGGGATGGAAATGCGGAGAGTGGAGAGAGAAGAAGATAGGATACTGGTAAATTTAAAAAAAATATGAGGATAGTATCCGGAGATCGCTCTGATGTCTGGTTTGAAACAGGAGACCCTTCTTCTGGTTCAATTATCTCAATTCGACGTGAGTCTGTGACCTGCTGTGATTTTCCTGGCGGGGATAGCATTTATGTCTTCAGTTTAGGAGCGGCCTGCGCGAGTCTCCTCATATAGTTCGTCCGTGAATCTCCTGGAGTCAGCGGAATGATACTGATGAACCATGCTCTTACGTTGCCAATATGTGAGGATTATTCACCACTATTATTGCTAAATCCTTTTTTCCTGAAATACAATCCGGGTAATATCTTCTTCTCCCATGATCACCCCTCTCCTGACAAGCTCGTGGTAACAGGATGCACAGGTATGGGCATCAATAAGAGCACGATGGCCTCCAGTTGGATTTACTTTAAAAAGAGCATGATGCAGAAATGAGAGGGAAGCCCATTTGAATCCTTTTCCAAATCTACCGGGGATTGCACAGAATCTGACCGAAGAACGCATCGTACAAATACCAGGCAGGGTTGGCAGTTGTCCTCTTTTTCCCGACCGAATCAATTCAGAGAGTATGATTCTGATATCAAATGAAAGGTTATGGGCGATGTACATATCTGCTCTCGTAGCATCTTCGCAGAATTCTGATATAACTTCCCTGACTGGTCTCCCTTTCTCTCTGGCTTCATCAGTGGTAATCCCGTGGATCTTTGAAGACGCTTCAGGGATATCGAATCCATCAGGAATAATGATACTGCTCTGTGAATCTATCAGGGTTCCATCTTCTCTGCTTAGTATCCATCCTAACTCAACTAACCGTGGCCAGGTGAATGGATCTCTGCGAATTGTTCGATCACGTGAAGGAAGGCCGGTGGTCTCAGTATCAAAGAAAAGAAGAGTCTTATCTTTTATACTTTTTTTATCTTTTCTCACGTTTCGTCCTTTTTTAATCCATGAAAATTTGGAAATAATGTTCTGATTATTGATCCTGGTGATAGTAATTCATACTTTCCGCGCAGGTGGTATCATACTCCATATGTCTGGTATGTGATCAACCATAATTCCCATCTCTATCAATTATGATGTAAAATTCCGGTTATTTCCATCTTTACATTATAGGTGATAGGGTATATCTGTCGAATCTTGTGAAATCAATGGGATATGATATCTGATTCTATCACTCTCATGCCCCAACCAGTAAATATTACCCACTCCTATCTGCATATACGGAGAAACGATGGTAATAAAACCGGTACATGTTGATGGGATCGATAAAGGGAGAGTCATACTCTATGCTCTCAGCACCTGCATTCATTGCAAGAAGACAAAAGAATTTTTGAATGAACTTGGTGTAGCATATGATTATCTCTATGTTGATCAACTTTCCCGTTCCGAAATGGACGAAGTTATCAAAGAAATGGAACAATATAACCCTCGGAGTTCTTTCCCAACTCTGGTTATTAACGGTACGAAAACAGTAATCGGAAGTAGAATTGATGAGATTCGGGAGGCTCTTGCCTGATGACAGAAGAGATTACCGGAGATGAGATAACCCGCACATATGAGGGACTGAATAAGGGAGCTGAAGAAGGAGGGTATCATCTGAATCCTGATATGGAGTTCACGAGAGGCCTGATTGAAGGATTACTTATTAATATTAATCGATTTGGGTATGAAGCCTGCCCCTGTCGTCTGGGTACTGGCGCAAAAGAAGATGATCTTGATATCATATGTCCGTGTGATTACCGGGATCCTGATCTGTCTGAGTTCGGAGCATGTTACTGTGGATTATATCTAACCTCTGAAATGATTGCATCAGGTAAACCATCTCCGGTAATCCCTGAAAGACGGCCAGCCCCAAAAGATCGGAAAAAACAGGTAATGGCTTCGCCAGGTATTCCACATGCCCTCAGATATCCGGTATGGCGGTGTCGGGTATGTGGATATCTGGCAGCCCGGGACACACCTCCGGGAGTATGTCCGATATGCAAAGCGAAATCTGATCGGTTTGAGATCTTTCTCTGATACCATTGGGAAACAGATCGGCAGGACTTATCTCTCTTTTTGATCCATATGTATCTGTGAATTCCGTCACTATAGAGGTTGTAGGATATCAGGATTCGGAGTGCTCACCATTCCCCTGTGATGAAGAGAGAACCTGTGGACTTTCTTCATGTCTTCCATCTGGTCGGCTAATACCTGCCACTGAGGCCCTTCGGGCAAAGCTGAAAGATGAATTCTCTGATCAGGTTACTGTTGAGTTGACTCTTTTAGATAGTGGGGTACCTGATTATATTCGTGAGATATATGAAGCAGACCATCCGGCAATTCCGATGATCCTTATCAATAAGCGACTTCTCCCTCTAGGACGGATATCCTGGCAACAGATCCATGATGCAATAAAAATTGTTATAGACTCGTGAGGGACATTGTGAAAAAAAAGATTCATTCAGGAACATACAAAAGGGTGAATGCACAATACGACAATACTATGATCCAGGGAGAATATGTCTTCTTTTGATATTATCGGTAAAGGTGGACCTGTTGTGGCGTTTGTACGCAGTCCACTCGACCCATGGCAGGTTCTTTCAATATCAGAGAATTCTTCTCAACTTGGGATAAATCCATCTTCTGGAAGTTTTAATCTTACTCCATATATTATTGAAGAGGATATAGATCTGGTCAGCAGAAAACTCGGTGCCGGTATTATGCAGAAACGATCCTCTGTTATCATGAGGTATCGAATCCAGGGAGGAAGTCAGATACAATGGGTTGAAGATTATTGCTCTCTGACCTATAACCTGGAAGGAACCCTTACTGGTGCTAATAGTCTCCTCTGGATTACGACCCTTTCTCTTGAATGGCATCTTTTGCAGAAAGGATCAGAGGTCTGGAATACTCTCAACTCAAAATTACGCCATGATATGTTGAATCAGCTGACTGCTATCCTCGGGTACCTTGAGTTGTCTGAAGATATGGTGCAGGATCCCATGCTTCAGGATTTTGCTAAAAAGGAGCAGAACGCAGCTGAAAAAATACGAGAAAAACTTATTTTTACACGAGAGTACCAGAAGATCGGTCTTACTGAAAGTGACTGGATCAATTTCTCTCTTCTGATTACCGAAGCCTCAAGTGAGGCCGGATGCCGAAATCTCGCCATAGATCTGCAGAT
>JAZDKH010000381.1:0-3872 GCA_043803325.1 Methanobacteriota archaeon
GACAAATTTTTTTATGTTAAAGTATACCGTCCTTCCTTCCTCAATTGCGGCAACGATTGAGGCAAAGTTATCATCTAACAGGATCATATCTGATGCCTCCCTAGCTACTTCGGTCCCTTTAATCCCCATTGATATCCCGATATCAGCCTTTCGAAGGGCAGGAGCGTCATTGACTCCATCTCCGGTCATTGCAACCACCTCATCGTTTGCCTGAAGCAGGGTTGCAATACGAAGTTTCTGCTCTGAACGCATTCTGGCGAAAAGAACATGATGAGAACTTAATATCTGCTTAAGCTCTTCATCCGGTATTTTTCTCATCTCATTACCGGTAAGGGTAATATCTACCTGCATGCCAATTTTTTCTGCTATCGCACGAGCGGTGTTCGGGTTATCACCGGTGAGCATCATAACCCTGATTCCCGCTTTTCTGCATTGTTTGATCGCCTCAAAAACCTCCTGGCGAGGTAGATCCATGATGGCGACAAGTCCAAGCAGAATGAAATCCCCTTCTTTCCTCCCTTCCCCATATGCAATCGCTAAAACCCGGTATGCTCTCTTTTCAAAACCCTCTGATTTTTCTAACAATTCTTTTCGGGATATATCATCAAAAGAAATCGGTATCCCAGCAGCATTCATATAATGGGAAGAGAGAGGAAGGAGGATCTCAATGGCCCCCTTGGAAAAAATATGCATGTTCCCATTATGCTTCCAGACAGACGACATCATCTTCCGTTCACTGGAAAAGGGAAACTCCTCAATATTTTCATAATCCTCAATGTGAGGTGATGTCTTGTTGGCTGCCGCAACGATAGCGAGTTCAGTAGGATCGCCAAAGGTCTCCCCCCCATCAGTGATATGGGCACGACAGTTGAGGAGGCCAGCAGTCAGGAATTGGCTTAATCGCTCCTCTGATGTTTCATTTTTACTGAGAAATTCAAACGTTCCGTCTTGGGAATACCCTTCACCAGAGACCAGTATCTCTTCACCTCCGGTAAGATAGATCTCCCTGACCGTCATTTCATTTCGGGTCAATGTGCCGGTTTTATCAGTACAAATGACTGTAGCACTTCCGAGCGTCTGAGCAGAATCAAGGTTTTTTATGAGGGCGTTTCGTTTTGCCATATTCTGGCTTGCCAAAGAGAGAGAGAGGGTAATGGTTGGGAGCATCCCTTCAGGTACATTTGCAACGACTAAGGAGAGGGCAAAGATAGATGCCATAAGGAGTCCTTTTCCCGAGATATAACCGAGGACCAGAAAGACTGCTCCCATTAACAGTGCTGCATAGGTGAGGATTCTTGTAATCCTCATGATCTCCTTCTGCATCGGGGTCTGCCTTTTCTTCACCGTACTGGCAAGAACTGCAATTTTTCCAAATTCGGTGTTTTTTCCGGTCGTAATAACTAAGGCAATAGCATTGCCTCCGGTTATCGTTGTTCCGGCAAAAACAGCGTTTTTCGCATCCAGAGGTGATTCAGAATCAGAAGGCTCTGCAATTCTTCTACCTGGGCGTGATTCTCCGGTGAGGGTTGCATTATTAACATACAGGGAATTTTCACTGATAACAGCCGCATCAGCACCAATCCGATCGCCCTCCTCCAGAATGAGAATATCTCCAGGTACTAGTAATGCAGCCTTAACCTTCTGATTTTTCCCGTTTCGCCTGACGGTTATCGATGTCGGGATGAGTTTGCGGAGGGCTTCAACTGTTTTATCAGCCCGGTATTCCTGCCAGAAGGCAAAGGAAGCATTAACAATGACTGCCCCGAAGATGGCAAACCCCAATATTTCATATCCTTCTCCGGGAGCGTACGGGCTCGCGAACAGGGAGAGAAAAGCAGCAACTTCAAGAAGAATTGCAAAAAACTGGACATACTGGATCAGATACTGTCTGATATAATTCTTACCCTGCCGTTTCTCTATCTCATTTGGTCCGTATTCTTTCTGACGGACAGATACATCAGCATCATTCAGCCCATCAACTGAAGAGTTCATAACCTTGAGTTGCTCATCTGGAGGCAGGGAATAGATATTCATACTCCGGATACTATAGAATATCCTTACCTCCATAAAAAACCGACTTCGAAAAACAAAAGGTAGAAGGTGATATGAAACTTTTTGGACATTCTGATTCACCAGATAAAACTCTCTCTTCGGATCCTGAACCGATCCGATTCGGGATGATAACCGGGGTATATGTCCCAACCCTCCTGACCGTCCTGGGCGTCGTTATGTACCTCCGTCTCGGCTGGGTGGTCGGGAGTGTCGGCCTTGCTGGTACCTGGCTGATTATTGCCATAGCCTATACCATCACGACTACCACCACTCTTTCGATGGCCTCCATCATCAGCAATATCAGAATTGGTCCGGGAGGGGCGTTCTCAATGATCACCCAGTCTTTAGGAATAGAGATCGGGGGAAGTATCGGGGTTCCGTTCTACCTATCAATGGTTTTCTCTGTAATTTTGTACATCTTTGGATTTCGTGAAGGGCTCCTTATAATTTTTCCTTCTCTCCCGGGTCTTCTGGTGGATCTCATCATCTTCGGTGCGGTTTTTGCCATTGTCTTCTTCAGTACCGATTTTGCGTTCAGGTTGCAGTATCTGATTGTTGCCATCCTTATCGGTTCTCTCATCTCCATTGTCAGCTCAGGAATGTCCTCTGTCCCCTCGTTTGATTTTTCCAGTGTCTCGCCCGACACATCGTTCTGGATTGTGTTTGCCGTTTTTTTCCCGGCAGCTACCGGAATTATGGCTGGAGCCAATATGTCCGGAGAACTGGAAAACCCAAGAAAGAGTATCCCAATCGGAACCCTTGCAACGATCGGTACCTCTCTGCTGGTGTATCTTGGTCTATCATACTGGCTTGCCGGAGCAGCGTCACCAGAGATGCTTGTTGGGAATTATACCATCATGTTTGATCTCGCACTCATCAGAGGAGTAGCCCTGGCAGGACTGCTCGCTGCTTCATTTTCTTCTGCTATAAATTCTCTTATCGGAGCTTCACGAATTCTCCATGCAATGGCTGATCATAACATCATGCCGTATAGTTCCTGGTTTGCGTTTCGCGGACAGAATAATATTCCCCGAAATGCAATTTTATTCACGGCAATTATTGCGTTTGGAGCCCTGATGCTCCGTGATTTTAATACTCTCGCACCACTGATTACGATGTTTTTTCTGATCACCTATGCGATGATCAACATCGTGATTCTTGTTGAACAAAAACTCAATCTGGTCAGTTTCCGACCGATACTTAGAATTCCCATCGTAATTCCCTTCATCGGGACAATAGGAACTCTTTTTACGATGTTTATTATCAATCCGGCGTTCAGTCTGGTAGCGATAGTTCTCGTAGTCGCGTTATATTACATTCTCATGTCGCGTCATCTCATCCGGTCGAAATCAGAAGGTGATATGAGGAGCAGTCTTTTTGTTTCCTTTGCTGAATGGGCTGCGAAGAAATCCATGACCCTTCCCCGTTCTCATGGTCGTGCATGGCGTCCGAATATCCTTATCCCGGTAGATTATCCGGAGGATGTAAGAGGAGTGTATGAATTTTTGCATGACATCACCTTTCCGAGCGGTTCGGTGAATATTCTTGGAATTGGAAAGAGGGAAGATGAAGAATGGCTTGATCGGAGATCTGCTCCGTTAGTCGAGGATTTTCGTAAAGAAGGAATTTACTGTTCATGGACGGCTGTCCGATCAGCCAGCCTAAGGGATGGAGTCCTTATCAGCATACAGGCGATGAAAAGTGCTTTTTTCGGACCAAATACCCTCTTTTTGAGAAGGCCGGCAAATCAATCGCAACAGGATGAGATATCCGCTGTTCTTGCTGATGAATTATCCCATCAGATGGGTATTATTCTGTAT
>JAZDKH010000382.1:0-3985 GCA_043803325.1 Methanobacteriota archaeon
AATGCTTCTTCTCCGGGTCTACAGTCCTGATATCAGTTCTGCGGAAAAGTTCATGGATCATGGATTCATTGCTTCAATGATGCGCAGTCCGGGTATACCTCCCCTAGATCCCTGGTTCTCCGGAGGTGATCTCTCGGTGTATTATTATCTTGGTCATTGGATGCTGGCCGCGATGGGTCTTATCACCGGTATTCCTTCAAATATTCTATTTACCCTTGCCCTTCCTACCATTGCAGCCCTTGCAGCAGTGAATATCTATGGTGCCGGTCACCTCCTCCTTTCCCGATTTCGTCTTCTTCCAGTGGTTTTTCTCTTCCTGATGAATCCAGCTTTTGTTCAGCTTGCGATATCTGGGACTGAATGGGGAAAACTTCTCTGGGACAGTACCCGGGTAATAGGCGGGACAATAAACGAATATCCACTTTTTTCATTCATCTTTGGGGATGTTCATGCACATGTACTTGGATTTCTTCCCCAGACAACACTCTTACTCCTCATCACCCTGGCGATAACCTGCTGGATGAAGATGTCTCCTTTCTCCCGAGGATTTCTTATTCTGCTCACCGGTCTCGCTCTTGGTTCTATCCCCCCGACAAACTCCTGGGATATTCTCATTGAGGCCCCTTTGGTAATTCTATCCGGGGTGATTCTTCTCTTGAACTCAGTTCCCATAAATTCAGCCCGTCCGGGGTGTTTTAGATCTGTAGGTTTCTGGCTGTCTCATCTTATGGCATCTATAACGCAGCAGTCCCCTCTCATGGGGGTATCCAGGTTTTTATCGCAAGGAAGAGGTGCATGTCTCTATATCTTCATGGTTCCGGTGATAGGTGTTCTCTGCTATCTGCCATTCTATATGATGATGAAAGCACAAGGGATTGAAGGAGTTGGGCTGGTAACCAACCCAAGTTCCCTCTCTTCGTTCTTTCTCGTGAATGGGTGGTTTCTGGTGATCATTGCGCTGTCCTTAATTCCGGTTTTCCGCAAAGTTCCCTGGATACTTCTTGTTGCCCTACCATTTTTGATAACCGGGTATTATGCTGCAGCAATAGCATTCGTGCTCCTGGCTGGTCTGCTGGTCCGGCGTGATGGGGCAGGAGATCTCCTGGCTGGAGCAGGTCTTGCGATTTTGTTTTTTTGTGAGATTCTGTACCTGCGTGACAATATGGGAGATCAGTACTTCAGAATGAACACCGTTTTTAAACTGTATATTACGGCCTGGATTCTCTTTAGCATAGCTTCAGCTTGTATGCTTGGAAGGATGCTTCTGCCTCTGTCAACGCGATTCCCATCGGTTTCACGAATTTTTGATTGGGCAGTTCCGGTAATTCTTATCCTTCTTCTTCTCCTGCCTGGGATAGTTACAATCTCACATGCCGGGCACCATACACCAACTTTTGATGGTTTGTCCTGGTTATCCAGTAATAATGCTGATGATCTTGCTGCAGTAACCTGGCTACGTAGTCAGAAAGGAGATCTTACCTTAGTTGAAGCAGAAGGTGGTGATTATGGGTACTTTTCACGGGTATCTGCTTTTACCGGTATACCCACTGTTATCGGATGGCCATTTCATGAATCAATGTGGCGAAATAATACTCCGGCTGGATGGTACGGTGAGCGAACTGCAGCGATCAGAGCGATATACGAAGATCCATCCCGTTGCCTTTCTTTGATGGATGGATATGGAGTGGACTTTTTGTATGTAGGGCCTACTGAGCAGGAGCAGTATACGATCTCTCTTCCATCTGCAGGGTTGAAACCTGTGTATCAACATGGCGCGGTAACGATCTATGGGAAGACGTGATTCTGATTTCCATATCAGGAGTCTTTCATATATGCTGGTAATTCCAAACCTTTATTCACTTATTTCTCATATTATAATGGCACATTCGTCATGTACTGATGAGTGATGACGGAGAGACCGAAGCTCTCCCGAATGAGGTGAAATATGGCAAACTACGTTACCTTTGAAGTTTCTGACGAGATTCAGAACAAGGCACTTGAGGCAGTTGAAACCGCCAGAGAGACCGGCAAGATCAAGAAGGGCTCCAACGAAGCCACGAAGGCAGTTGAGCGCGGGATAGCCCAGCTCGTTCTTATCGGAGCCGATGTTGAGCCGGCAGAGATTGTGATGCATCTCGGTCCGCTCTGCGAAGAAAAGAAGGTTCCGTACATCTTCGTCACGAAACAGAACGACATCGGTGCCGCTTGCGGCCTTGAAGTTGGTTCTGCTGCTGCTGCCGTTATCAAACCCGGCAAGGCGAAGGAGATTGTTGACGAGATTGCAGGACAGATAGCTGCCCTTAAGGCCGAGTGAGAGTCATGTCAGACGGAACGCCCGCCGAAGTGATCGAGGTGATCGGCTCTACGGGCATGCATGGCGAAGCCATGCAGGTCAAGTGCCGGATCCTTGATGGACCAAATAAGGGACGGATTATTACCCGGAACACCGTTGGCCCCATCCGTGAAGGGGACGTACTTATGCTCCTTGAGACTGAGCGTGAGGCGAAGAAACTCTCCCGGAGGTGAATGCGGTGTTGCAAACACATGTATGTTCATTTTGTGGTGAGGGTCTGGAGCCAGGGACAGGGAAGATGTTTGTCCGTAAAGACGGGCAAATCTTCTACTTCTGTAGCACTAAGTGCCAGAAGAATTATAAACTCGGTCGTATTCCCCGCCGTGTTCCCTGGACTGCAGCAGGACGTAAGGCACTGGGTAAGGGGTAAGGGATGGAACAGACCTTCCTGATGGTTAAACCTGATGGAGTGCAGCGGGGTCTCATAGGGGAGATTATCTCCCGTTTTGAGCGCCGGGGTTTTAAACTCCTTGCTGCCAGGTTTGAATGCCTCTCTGAAGCCAGGGTTATGGAGCACTATGCTGAGCATGTTCAAAAACCCTTTTTCCCAGGTCTTAAAGCATATATTACCAGTGGTCCGTGTTTTCTAATGGTCTTTGCAGGGAAAGATATTGTAAAGATTAGCAGAGACATGATTGGATCTACTAATCCTGCAGGAGCGGCTCCAGGCACTATCCGGGGTGACTATGCTCTTGAGATCGGAATGAATGTCATTCACGGTTCAGACTCAGTCGAAACTGCTATGAAAGAGATTTCAATCCATTTCACCCCCGTGGAACTCACATCCTATACCCGGATTGATGAGCGATACCTCTACGAATAATTCCTTTTTTTACGGTCAAGTCATATTCCTGAGGGTCACCCTCATATGGACTGCGAACAAATCTTGAGATACAGTTACCAAAATCTATGGCTCAATCTTTATCCTCTGCCAGGCTTCCCGGTTTCGTGAACATACTCTGGGTTATCCTCCTCCTTATGGTCACGCTTTCAGGATGTATGAGTACTAGTGAGTGGAAGGAGAAAGGCAACAATGATTTCAAGAATGGTCGATACTCGGAAGCGATTACTGCATATGATCGGGCGATATCTCTCCAGCCAAATGATAGTGAACTCTATTATCTGAGGGGTCTCTCCCTTTTTGAGATGGTCAGATATAAAGATGCCATTGATGCGTTTACCGATGCAATACGTCAAAATGCTGCATATTCTCAGGCATGGTTCTGGAAAGGTCGCACTAGTTATATGATGGGGGATTATGATGAAGCAGTACGATCTTTTTTTAAAGCCATCGAGATAGAGCCTGGTAATACCGAATACTGGTACTATCGCGGGATGGCTCTTTCAAGTCGTGGTCAGTATGATATGGCTATTCAGCATTTTGATAAGGCCCTGCTTATGACTCCAAATGATGAGAAGATATGGAGTGCACGAGGATTTGCCTACATTATGGAGAAGAATTATACCGAAGCTCTTCATTCTTTTGAACAAGCCATAACGGTGAATTCTGATAATGCGGAGAATTGGATCAACAAGGCATCGGTTCTCCGTGTTTTAGGAAAATCTGATGAGGCAGAGGTTGCCGTGGATAAGGCAAATCTCCTCTACAAAGAGGAAGAAAAAGAGATTTCT
>JAZDKH010000383.1:0-8472 GCA_043803325.1 Methanobacteriota archaeon
TCCTTCTGCGGTGCGAGGCGAATCCGTGCCCCGTTCGCACCACCACGCTTGTCGGATCCACGGAATGTGGACGCCGATTCCCAAGCGGTCGACACCAGTTGGGATACTGACAGTCCGGTAGCCAGGATCCTGCCCTTGAGAGAGGTAATATCCTGCTCATCAATCAATGGGTGATTAACCACGGGGATGGGGTCCTGCCAGATGAGATCTTCAGCAGGGACCTCCGGGCCGAGATAGCGGGTACGCGGGCCCATATCACGATGTGTCAGTTTGAACCAGGCTTTGGCAAATGCATCTGCAAGGAGCTCTGGGTTCTCATAGAAATCCCTTGAAATCTTTTCATAAACAGGATCGAACCTTAATGCAAGGTCTGTGGTCAGCATCCCTGGTGCGTGACGCTTCTGTGGGTCCTGGGAATCCGGCACTGTGCCCGCACCGGCGGAATCCTTCGGTTGCCACTGATACGCACCGGCCGGGCTCTTTGTCAATTCCCATTCGTAGCTGAACAGGTTTCTGAAGAAGTTATTACTCCACCTCGTTGGCGTGGAAGTCCATGTGATCTCAATACCACTGGAGATCGTGTCATTGCCTTTACCAGTGCCAAAGTTACTCTTCCAGCCGAGTCCCTGTTCCTCGATACCGGCTGCTTCGGGCTCAGGACCCACATGAGATGCAGGACCGGCGCCGTGGGTTTTGCCAAAGGCGTGACCACCGGCGATGAGCGCAACCGTCTCTTCGTCGTTCATGGCCATCCGTGCAAAAACCTCACGGATATCCCTGGCCGCTGCCACCGGATCCGGTTTACCGTTCGGTCCTTCCGGGTTGACGTAAATCAGTCCCATCTGCACAGCAGCGAGAGGATTCTCAAGTTCCCGGTCACCTGAGTAACGCGTGTCTCCGAGCCACGTCTCCTCTGAACCCCAGTAAATGTCTTCCTGTGGTTCCCAAACCTCCTCCCGCCCACCTCCGAAGCCGAAGGTCTTGAATCCCATAGACTCCAGGGCGACGTTGCCTGCAAGAATCATGAGGTCAGCCCATGAGATTTTCTTGCCGTACTTCTGTTTGATTGGCCAGAGCAGCCGCCGTGCCTTGTCGAGGTTTACATTGTCCGGCCAGCTGTTGAGGGGCGGGAAACGCTGCTGTCCGGCACCGCCGCCGCCGCGTCCGTCAATTGTTCGGTACGTGCCGGCGCTGTGCCATGCCATACGAATGAACAAAGGGCCGTAGTTGCCGAAGTCTGCCGGCCACCAGTCCTGCGAGTTGGTCATCAACACCTTCAGGTCATTTTTCACGGCTTCCAGGTCGAGTTTTTCAAATTCCAGGGCGTAATTGAATTCCTCTCCCATGGGACTCGATAGGGGAGAGTTCTGGTGAAGAACCTTAAGATTTAACTGGTTCGGCCACCAGTCCCGGTTGGATCTACCTCTTCCAGTTGCTTGCATGTTCGCCCTGCCAGTTACCGGGCACTTGCTATTGTCAGACATTGTGACACCTTCCTTGCGTTATCTGACTATCTGCTATGGTGCATTAATATTCTTTTGCCTACCTGGCCAACGGTGCCTTAGTAACGTTTAAAGTGAATGTATTTTAATAAAAATCCCCGTATACACCGCTGGAATTCTTTATGAAATATGTTAATACCTTGGCTCGTTGTCAAAGGACCTTCACCAGAATGGAACCAAGTTCAAAGAGGAGCAGCCCGTTTATGATGATGATCCCTGCAATAATCAGTCCTGAAACAAGACCGGGCAGGAGCATTGTGATCCCGAAGGCTATCGAGACGATGTACAGTATTGTCTGGGTATTTTGCATCTTCTTAAGCAGTGGGGGAGTTTCAACCGGCCCTGCTGGTGGGTATATGAGATCGTGCACCATCGGAATACGCTGCTTGGCCAGGAGAAGTGCTCCACCAGCGATGTTAAGTAACCCGAGAAGAATCCGGATAATATCTGTCAGGATACCCGGGACGATGCACGAAAAAATCCCCATGGCGGCAAATCCGACGGCGATGATGATCATCAGCCATGAACGCCTATACTGACCGAGTGGAGTCTCCCCGAGGGACATCATCTGGATCGCGTTGATAACCAGCAGAAGGCCGAGCTGACCATCAGGAGAGAACGGGATTAATCCGATGTTTACTGGAAAAAGGAGTAATCCTAAGACCACCAGGAGGACTCCGACCATGAGCAGGATCGCAAGTGAGAGGGGGAGGGTGGCATCCCTGAATATCCGGTAGCGTCCGGCAAAAGAACCTGAATTCATGGTATCCCTCCAGCAGACTCCTCTTTTCCGGGATACATCCTGTTGGCATGCTGAATACACCAGGAGAGGTAGAGAATACTGATCCCGTAAAGGATGAGCAGCATTGCAGTCTCTGGATCAGTGATAATACCGGGGACAAGGGTAACCATACCAAGCAGGATTGATACCAGGTACACGAGGCCACAGGCTACGATGAGTCTGCGTACTATTCCTGGGATATTCACCCATTTTTTAGCCTTCTCTTCGGAGATGAAAAGTTGAAACAGGAGAGCAACTCCTCCGGCCAGCAGCATAATCCCTACCAGAATCCTTACCAGGTCGGTTATAAATCCAGGGATGAAACAGGCGATCATTCCAAGAACTGCCGTACATATCCCAATGATGATGACTGCCCATGAACGGCGGAGATCACCGAATGGTGTCTTCCCCATGGTGATGATCTGAAATGAGACGAGCACGAGCAGAAGCCCGTACATACCATCTGGTGAATACGGCAGATCTCCGGTATGGATACTGAAGAGAAGGATACCAAAGAGGAGCATAAATATCCCGAGGATGAGCAGGATGACAACCTCAAACGAGAGTTCTGACTCATTTCTGATCGGTATGGGCATATCTCTGAATCACCGTCTCGTTATTTAGAAATATTTCCTGGTAACTTTCTGAGCTTCTTCAGAGAGATACCCGTAGATAGATCCTGCAACAACGGGAAGCCAGGCCAGTACCCCCTCCCGGGTTCTGCCGGTCAGAGCAGAATACTTCTCGAGATAGATCTCTTCATAGTCCGCCTGACCCATGCTGTAGTCGAGATAACTCCGGCAGGCATCAGCAGCAGGATCTCCACAGGCTACCTCAGCCCAGTCAATGATAGTGTAGTTTTTCCCGTCAAAGAGGATATTCCCTCCGTGAAAATCTCCATGGCAGAGTGCATTGCCATCGGGTAATTCTGAGAGCATAGTGAGAAGCCGCTCCTTTTCTTTCGGGGAGAGACCGGGGCTTGCGACAATGTTTCCACTCAAAACCATTTTGAGCGGACGAAAATCATTTGAGACAGACTGATGCATGGAAGCCTGTAGATCTACGACCTTCCCGATGCATTCCCCTATCTTCTCCGGGTTTTCCATGCCAATATCGAGGAGAGATACCCCGTTGATATGATCCATGAGGAGAACGGGCCTGCTTTGGAAGGTCTCCACTCCGTAGACTCTGGGAGCTGGAATGTTCAGAGTCTCGACCACTGCCATGGTAAAAGCCTCCTGGAATGCCTGTCTCCGATCCTGACTTTTGCGAAAGACTTTTGCAGCGATTCCGTTTTTAGCGTATATCACTGCGCTCATTCCGGTGCCGATCTGTTCGCCATATCGTTCTCTGAACCCGGTATCATCCCCTATGCTCCCGTAAAGAGAGTTTTTCTGATCATCATCAACCATGATTATTCCTCATCACATCAAATGCCCGGATCCCTCATCCGTATGTTATAATACCCTCCTTCATGCTTAACCAATTCGATCCTCTCTTCCTGATGCAGGAAGGTTCAACTGGATGTATGCCAGGATAAGAAAGAGAAGACCGAGGAAGAAGAGGATTCCTAAAACTGCTATCCCTGGGATGAGACCCGGGTTTACCAGGTTCATGCCGAAGAATATCGTCGCCAGATGGAGGAGTGTCACGGTAACCAGCAGTTTTTTGACTGGAGGATGATGTGTCTCATCAGAATGGCGACTGGCTCGTAGGAGTGGGGGCAGAGAAAATCTGATCAGTCCTGCACCTCCCGTGATGATGTTCCAGATTCCGAGAGGAATGAGTACCCATCTGGTAATGAGCCCGGGAATGATACATGAATAAATTCCGATGGAGACGATGGCGAGGCCAATGAGTATCAGGGGATATGAACGTTCATAAACCCCGAGAGGGGTTTTTCCAAGCGCCAGAACCTGAAAGGCCATAATGACCATGAGCAGACCGAACTGGCTATCACGGGAGAACGGGATGATACCCTGACTGACCGGAATGAGGAGGAGTGAGAAAAGGATAAATATTAAGCCCAGCAGGAGGGTGACTGCTATATGTGTGGGAAGTGGTGCATCCCGGAGGAGGAAAAACTGGTCCTCTTTGGCCGGGGTAAGGGATGACCCCGAAACAGATCCGGGAGTTTCACGGGGATATGACCTGGCAATCCGGCTGAGTGTCCATGCAAGGTAGAAGAGACTGATTCCAAACGTCGTACCGAGAACCGTGGTCACGAGTCCGGGTCTGATGCAAGGAACGATCGAGATGAGGCCAAATAGTATTTCCATCAGATATACAAGGCCACATGCGGCGATTAGATGCCTGAGAATGCCCGATGTGCGTATCCATGTACCCGCTCTGATACATGCCAGTTGGAGGATGAGTATGGTCCCTCCGGCAGTCATGATTATGCCAACCAGCAATCTGACAAATTCTTCCATGAATCCGGGAATAAAGCATGCGATTGTCCCAGGGATTGCGATGCCTATTCCAAATAGTACCAGGATCCACGATCTGCGGTGTGTTCCGAACGGGGTTTTCCCAAGCGTTATGATCTGCAGGGAGATGATCACCAGTAACAATCCATATGTCCCGTTCGGGTTATAGGGGAGGTCTCCGCTCTGGATCCTAAGTCCAAGCAGGCCGAAGAGAGTCATAAATATTCCGAATATGAGTATGATTACGATCTCCAGAGTGAGGTCGGATATCCTGACGGTCTGTTGGAATTTTTCTCTCATGGTATTCTCACCTCCCGGTTCCTGTCAGTAATTCGGGGTTTTTGGTATCATCAACCCTTGCCAGTATTACGCATTACAGATGTAATAATTAGCAATAATCCTTTATATTAGATGTTCGACGTTTCTTTAGTTTATGACAGGTATAAACCAAACACCATAACTATTTTTCCGGCTCACTCATATGAGGATGAAACGAATAATTTGCCTTTTTCTTGGTCTGATCATGAGTGGGGTTATTTTGCTGATGCCACGCTCGTTTTTTGTAACCTGGGAAATTCAGGCAACTGCAGCTGTTACCGTTTTAATGATCATCTGGTGGATTACCGAGGCGATTCCTATCCCTGCCACTGCTCTGATCCCCCTGGTTGGTTTTCCCCTTTTTGGGGTACTGGCACCGGCAGAGGCATCAGCCCCATACGCAGACAAAACCATATTTCTCTTCCTCGGGGGGTTCATTATCGCTGCAGCGATGCAAAAATGGAATCTCCACCGGAGAATTGCCCTTTCCATCATTCTCCGTACCGGAAGCAGTCCAAAGCGGATCATTCTTGGGTTTATGATCGCAACCGCTTTCATCTCTCTCTGGATATCAAATACTGCGACTGCTATGATGATGATTCCGATTGCCATAGCCATCATCGGTACCTTGGGGTTTGATACTATCAGGGATAGTGAGAAAAATTATGAGCAGATGGATTTTGCCAGGGCACTTGTTATCTCTATTGCGTATGCTGCCTCCATAGGGGGGATTGGCACAATCATTGGTTCTCCTCCGAATGGCATCGTGATTGCCCAGATAAAAACCCTGTTTCCTCAGGCTCCAACGATTGGGTTCATGGATTGGATGGCATTTGGAATTCCCCTGGTTGCAATATTCATCCCCTTAACCTGGTTATGGTTAATTAATGGTCCGTTTCGGCATTTGCCAAATTCCCTTCCCCATTCGATGGATGTCATCAGGTCAGAACAGGCGAAACTCGGCCCCATCAGTCCCGGAGAACGATGGACCCTTATCGTCTTTTTGATGACCGCTCTTATGTGGATCTTCTCGGTTACAAAAAAAATCGGGGATATCACAATTCCTGGACTAAATATGATAGTTCCGGGCATCGATGACTCTACGATTGCAATGTTTGGAGCGATTCTGCTCTTTGTCCTTCCAGTGAACCTCAGTACCCGTGAATACACGATGGATTGGGAGACTGCTGTTAAGATTCCCTGGGGAATTCTTCTCCTCTTTGGGGGGGGTATCTGTTTATCCAAGGCATTCATCAAATCAGGGCTTGCAAATGAACTTGTACATCAACTCACCGCTCTGAATACTCTGAATGTATTAATTCTCATAATCCTGGTAGCGATCCTGGTCTCGCTTCTTACCGAGGTCACCTCCAATACCGCCATTGCTTCTGTTATGATGCCAATCCTCGCGGTCGCTTCCGTTAGCCTGATGATCAATCCGGTTATTCTCATGCTCACTGCCGGGCTTACTGCATCACTTGCATTCATGTTCCCGGTTGCAACCCCCCCCAATGCTGTGGCATACAGTACCGGTTATCTGACAATGAAGGATATGATGAAGACGGGGTTCTTCCTGAATTTTATGGGGGTCGTTCTCATCATTATGTTTATGTATACGATAATCCTCTGGGCTCTCGGGATATCATTTGATCTTCCGGCGTGGGCGGTAACCCCAAAGGTATAATCGCCGAGCTCCCGGATCCTCTCTAAATGGTGATTGATCAACCTCACCATGGAGAGAGGGTCTGAAATTATCTTTATTTTTCCTGTTTCACTCCTTGTGAGAAACGGTCACACAACCGGCGAAGTTGCGGAGAGATATCATACATGTCGAGGATAACTTCAAGAATTGAGAGTTCCTTTGAGTCATAGGCCTCTTTTAAGGCAACTGCAAGTTCAGTATTGGTTTTTATTAAGTATCCCTTTCCACATCCGGTTATCTCCGGGATCCGGTGATATTTCCATGGGGCAACGTCATTGAATGAACCATCTATCATAGGCCGTTCGGTCCCGAACCCACTATTATTCAGAACTATCACGATGGGATTCATATGGTACCGGCCTGCTGTTGAGATTTCCATCCCGGTCATCTGAAATGCCCCGTCACCTGACAGCACAAGTGGCCTGAGGTCCGGGTATGCAGCCTGTACTCCGATACCTGCAGGAACCGAAAACCCGAGTGATGAGTAGTATGCAGGGCTTATAAATCCCCCTGGCCTCTTAATGGTAATATCAAGAGACATCATCACCGCATCCCCGACTTCAGTAATGAGAACAGTTTTTTCATCGATAATGGAGTTGAGTGCAAGAACGAGGCTTTCCGTGGTAACAGGTGCATCTCCCGGAGTAAAAGCACCCATTTTATCCCTCACCGGAGTGGGACGCCCGCTTGTTTCATGAACGGTAAGTTTTCTCTGAATGATCTCCGGCAGGAACATCAGTCCAGGACCTGGGAATGACTGCCTGCCGATATGGCAGCAGTCATCTGAAAGAGTTATTAGGACATCCGGGTTCATTAATGCAGTATTTGCTCCCATATCAACGTCGGTGAGCAGGACGCCAAGAAGGATAATACAATCACTGGATTCAACATAGCGTCTGATATCATCATCCCCGACAATCCCCGCATAAACCCCGAGAAAATGAGAATTTCTCTCGTCTATTGCTGATTTTCCAAGAATTGAGGAGACTATCGGGATATTGGTTTTTTCAGCGAAAATTTCCAGAGCATGTACAAGATTGTACTGTATAACCCCGCCTCCTGCCATGATAACCGGTTGTTCTGCTGCATTGATTGTAGCAATAATCGCTTCAATGGTATCATGGTGTATGGTTACGTCAAGATCAGATTTTTTTTGCCTGAGGGGGGAAATTTCGACATCAGGAATGATATCAAGCATGTCTCGCGGAAGCTCGATATATCCTGGTCTTTTCTGCGTGATTATTTCAGAAATTACCCGATCAATCTCCTGATACGCCGTTGAAGGGTCATTGAGATCAGTAGAAGCCACCGTAATGTGTCCAAACATGGTCAGTTGGTCATCGTACTCCTTCACCTTATGATGAAGGAGCGGAAATTTTTCTCTTTCCTGCCATCCGGGAGCACCGGCAATGACCAGAAGAGGAGATCTCTCCGCATAAGCACCGGCAGCAGGATTGAGGATCTTCAATCCACCTACATTATAGGTGACACACACAACACCAAGTCCGTGCATCCGGGCATATGCATCAGCAGCAAATCCAGCTCCCTGCTCATCACAGGTATTGATTACCTGGAGGGGGCTTTTTTCCAATCGGGCATAAAAATTCAGGATATAGTCTCCCGGGACTCCAAATACATGCCGGGCTCCATTTTCATATATTCTCTGAATCAAATATTCACTAATATTCGGACGGGTTTTATTCATATGAGTATGGATGCATTTGAAGGATAAAAAAGTTG
>JAZDKH010000384.1:0-2375 GCA_043803325.1 Methanobacteriota archaeon
CTGCAAAGGTCAGGACCACCCCGTTCATCTGCCCGGTCAGAATACCAGCGAGAATCAAGATCATCCCCAGGCAGAATGCCACGATAAGATTTCCAATAAACCCGAACTCCTTGAATTTCAGATTGTAGAGGAATGCAATCACCCAGAGAACAGATACGATCATCAGGACAGTCGGGCCAAGCATAGCAGCGGTGATAAGGCCGAGAATCGTAAAAAGAGTAAACAGGGCCCATACCTCCCGGATAGAGATCCGGCCGGACGGAAGCGGACGGGTGGGCAGATTGATCCGGTCAACCTCCCGGTCGAAATAATCATTTGATATATTAGCAGACCCTGAAATAAAAAAAAGGGTCAGAAATCCGAGCAGCATCTGCTCTCCGGAGGGCAGACCTCCGGAGCTGAGAATCTCCCCGGCAACGAGAAAGAGTCCGGCACCAAGGGCAAGATCCATCCGGATGAGATCAGCACAGGCATTAACTTTCACGGGCACAGAGGATCTCATATATCCAGATATGTCGTGCTGGTATGAAAATCTGGTCAGGCAACATGATCAGGAGTTGACGTATGGATTTCTTAGCCTGGTAAGAATCAGGTTTGCAACCAGCATTCGTTCACCTGACAGAATGAACCGGCATCCGGTCGTTCATATCAGGGGACAGAACCGCCCAAAATCAGGCACCGGGAACCGGATGAAGGATTCTTCCCACCATGGGGTATTCATCTCATTCCCATCAGAATCTCTTATTTTGGACAGATAACGATCGGTATCCCCTCAGGGAGAAAACCATTTCCACAGATGTACGTGAAGAGTTGATCAGATCCAAGAGCAATCGCAAAGCACCCGATTATCGCTCCCACACTGATTCCAAACAGTATTTGATCTGGCGTCAGACCTAGAATTCTCCCTGCTATCGATCCCCTGACCCCCCCACTTCCAAGCACCGGTACCATCACCATCAGTATGATTGCAAATACATACAGTCCGGATACCCAGGGATGTCTGGCGATCATCTCCGAGGTTTGTACCGTGAGATCCCGAATCATCGGTCCAACAACCGGAATGCGATGCACATAATCAAAATTGAGAGTCATAAAAAGACCGGTTTCAATATCAACCAAGGTTATTGAGAGAGCGATATACCACCAGGGGATACCCAGAGCAATCCCCAGGGGGATAATTGTCTCTTTTCCGGCTGGAGGAAGAATGTAACCCAGCATCAGTCCAAGCATGACAAGAAAAAGCGAATAGGGAAGCGTAAAAACCATGATGCCCAGATGGCAGAAGAGAACGAAAAATGGTATAATAAGAAATATAATTTGCGGAGCAGGTTTTTCCGGATACGACATCGGTTTGTTCATAGATTTAGGACAGAAAAGAGATATAACACAGATCCATGATATAAGTGGTAATTTCGATAATAACCACGATTATTTTTGGAGAACAGATAATAACAGATCGTCGATGTCATCGGCGAATATGGGATATCGCAAATATATATAATTCTTGGAGAAAGGATACGATAATCATCCAGACCCTCACCACGTTAACATCAGTATATTGATGAACCAAAATATTACGCAGTCCTGCAATTTCCCTCCATGGTATCCCATTGTTGCTATTCTTTAGGGTTTCAGACAAACGCTGGGTTGTTTCAGCGAGGATCTGGAGCTTGCGAATTACTGCACCCTGAGTCTTTTCATCGGTCAGAAAGGATTCATATCCCTCTTGGGTATAGTCCTTGATTTTCTCAATATACTCCCGAATCAGGATGAGATACTATTGATCATCTTTCACAGGGGGACAGCCTCAAATAGGACTTTTTCTTTGATGAACCAATGAAGGTATTGAGATTCGACAACATCAACGTGTATGTTTAGCACTGCTTCAAGATCCTGGATTAGGGCAACCTGGTCGAGGAGACTCTTATCAGGATCAATATCTCCGAGCAGATTCAGATCACTTCCATGACGTTCTTCACCCCGTACATAGGAACCAAATATCCGAATATTATGGGCACCATGCCGCCTGGCAATGGATATGATCTCATCCCGATGAGAAGATACGAGTGAGTTCACCATATGATTCCCATAATTTCTTTGGAGTGATAAGGTATGAATATGCGGCAGATTTCTTGATGAAAACAGGTATTACCGGAAAGATAAACATCATCCGGATCACTCATCATCCGGATTATCATACCAGCCGCCCTCATAGGCACAGATCCCGGAACGAGGTGAGTTGGTAATCGGAAGCAGATAACACTCATCAATTATCGGATCCTCTGAACACTCCCCACAGAGCAGAGTACCATCATCTTCTTCGGTGTAATGACAGACCGCTGGTTTTCCACACTCACTGCATGACCATGCTGGTG
>JAZDKH010000385.1:0-9939 GCA_043803325.1 Methanobacteriota archaeon
AGATCTTATCCCAACTACTATGTCCGATGGAAACCAGATATTTGTTTGGCCTCAAGATAAAACAGAATTATTTACAAATGGGCAAAAGATTACAATTCAACTAAATCCTGCAAATCTTCCAACTCAATTTAATGTATCAGAGAATATTATCAGTAAAAAAGTTTTGTTAGAGACAACATTAAACTGCCCTATATGTTAATTCAAACATATGGATCTGCCATAAAATATGCTGTACCATATAAAACACAATCGGGACATATAGTCATTATTTTGCCTCTTCGCTATATCAAGGGGGAAAGATCATTATTCTGGAGGTACTTTTCTCTTCAATATTTCAATATATTCATGAACAATATCGATCTTTCTGCAAATGGCCTTCAAATCCTCACTATCAAGACCAGCATACTGATGAGCAAGTCTGTTCCGATAGTAAACAAGACCTGACATAGTCTGCATCATAGACTCATCGATAATGTTCTCCTTATGTAAAATTCGAAAAATATCCCGATAGGATTGCGGGATTTGAGTATGTGCAGAGGATATTACTTCCTCTCCCATCTCAAAACAGAGATTCAGGATGATGAACAGGACCATGGAAAGGGCATGATATCGTACAGTATCCTGTTCATCTGGGATGCCTGATTCAATGAGGATAGAATAATCTCGAAAGAACCGGTTCAGATCAGCAGAAATCGTAACAATACGATCAGGTGGATTCATTGTCAGCTCAAAGGATGCGTCGTCTAAAACGGTCTCTCATCGGTTCTTGATCCATATAGGTAAGGGAAACAGAGCGGATTAGTTTTCTCATGTAATCGGGGTGTTTACACATAAGGGGGACACCCTGCGAAAGCACCTGCATCTGGGCGGGAAGGGGAAGATCAGAAAAAACCTGTATATCACACTTTTTTGATGAGTATGACCCGATATGCTCTCTTTCCTTTCGGGTGGGAGTTGAGGACCCGGTTATCACAGCGATATCGATATCTGAGTATGGTTTCTGTTCTGAACGTGCATATGAACCATATAAGTAGATTGCTTCAATCGAAGGATCATCATACAGATCTGATATCAACTGGAGGATGACCCCCACCTCATCATCAGGAATATCTATCGTATGTATGTCGAAAACAGGTTTTTTACGTGCATCCTCCGTGTATAATCGGTTCATACTCACAATATGTTCTGCAATCAAAGGCAAATAAGTGATAGTATCGCAAAGTTCCATTTGATTGATCCTACGGTAGTATATCTCCGTTCTGCTGCTCAATCGTCATACCATAATGCTCATCTGGTATATGATACCCGGTATCTCGTAGCTGAGATGAAAATGAATGCTCCATATTTTTCAGATACGGAAACCTGAAACCCTAGTATCATCGACATTCTTATGAAAAAAACAGAACATACCCGATGTCCCTCCTGATGACCTCATTTCTCGTTCATAAGTAGGATCCCTGCCACCCCCCTGAGCTGGGTATTAACCCGCAAAACACCTTAGTATCTGTACAGGAGCTCTCCATGATCACTCAGTACATCACCACATCTGAAGGCCTCACCGAGATCGAGGACTTCCAGCCAGGATGCTGGGTGAAGGTAGTAAACCCGACTGAGAAGGAGATAGCATCACTCGTCAGTCAGTTCGGTATGCCGATCGATTTTCTGACCGATCCCCTTGATGTTGATGAGCGGGCACGGTTCGAAGTCGATGAGGGTAACACCCTCGTCCTTATCAGATCTGCGAGAAGAGAACCTGAAGAGGCGGCAATCCCCTATATCACTCTTCCAATAGGCATCATTCTCACCCCTGACCTTGTCATCACGGTCACGCTCACCGAAGTGGACGTCATGGAAGAGTTCCTCTCCGGCTGGGTGAGAAACCATGACACCCGGCAACGAACCCGGTTTGTGCTCCAGCTCTGTTACCGAACCGCACTCCGGTTCCTTCGATACCTCAAGGAGATTAACCGCATGACCAGCCAGATAGAACGTAAACTTCACCGGTCCACCACAAACGACCAGCTCCTTGGCCTCTTTAACCTTCAGAAAAGCTTAGTTTACTTCACCACCTCACTCCGTTCCAACTCCCTCATGGTTGAGAAGTTCTCATATCAGAGCGTCCTTGATATGACCGAGGAGGAGCATGATCTCTACGAAGAGATAGTCATTGAGAACAAACAGGCACTTGAGATGGCAAATATCTATACCTCGATCATCACGGGTATGACCGGGACTTTTGCCTCCATTATTAATAATAACGTCAACGTCGTGATGAAACTCCTCACCAGTGTGACCATCCTCATTGCCCTCCCTACAATGATCGCAAGTATTTACGGGATGAACGTCCCACTCCCACTCCAGGGAAACCCGTTTGCATTCTTCGCGGTCATGGGAACTGCCATCAGCCTCTCTGCAATCGGCCTTTTTGTTCTTATCAGGTGGAAAGTCCTCTGACCATCTATTCCGTATGTCATGTCTTACCCCGGACACCGGCATCTTTATCTCATCACATGTGAGAAATAGATAACAGAGGTGAAATATATCGCACATTATGTGTTAAATATATCACCTTTATTCGTGATACCATGAACCGACAGATCATTAGTACAATCGAACTGCTCATCGCAGCTTTCATCATCGTATTCACCTTTGTTCAGGTGATGAATCCAGGAAATTCCCCTGATATTGTGATATGGCTTGGTGTACTCGCTGCCGTGACCCTGATCATCCATCTCCTCAAGCAGCGAGCGGATCCCCGGATACCTTTCATCGCCATCCTGTGCGGCCTTGCTCTGATCGCTACAGGGGTATTCCCGGCTGTGGCAGCAGGGATTTTTGGACTTCCTACGATTCAGCCGATGACCATGACCGGCCTCATCACGACCGGGATAATCCTCATAACTTTGGCCATCCGCATGAGAACATCCGGAGAGGACTTTGGTATCAGGGATGAGAGAAGTTTGCGGATCGGTACGTACGGGCTCTCATATTCCTGGTACCTGTCGTTCCTGACCGTAGCTGCTATTGGCTGGCTCGTCGGAACCGATATGATCCAAATCAGTGGATCACAGATCTGCCTTCTCCTGATTATCCTGATGCCGGTTAGTGCTCTCATCTTTCAGTGGTACTTCAATACCCATGGTGATGTGTACTGATGAGGGAAGCATCATGCAAACCCGTATAAAGGAATTCCGTGCCCGAGAGGGATTCACCCAGGCAGATCTCGCCAGTCGGGTGGGTGTCAGGCGGGAGACGATCGTCTTCCTTGAAAAAGGGAAGTATAACCCTTCCCTTCGGCTTGCCCATCAGATAGCTCGGGTGTTGAAGACCACTACCGACGAACTCTTCCTCTTCGATGATGAAGACGCTGACATCGGGAGGCAATGATCACGGCAGGTATGCCAATTCACCTTCATTATCTATACTCTTGCTACTCTTATCAGATCCATCCGGTGGATTTCCATGAGAAAAAACCGGAAAAAGGGATAATTACCAGATCCGGGCCCTGGCACTCTCGTTGCGGTACAGGAGATTGTCAGGACCGATCTCCGGAAATGCTGCATAGAACTCATCCATATTAAACGGGATAGTATTCACCCGGTACTTATTCCAGGGATGCTCCTCAATAAGAACCATATTCCTCAGTTCTTCATCACGAATTGTCCCCCTCCATGCCTGGGAGTAGGCAATGAAGAACCGTTGTTCATCAGTGAATGATGCAGCCGGTTGAGCACTCAACTCATCAGTTGTATTACCCCCTTCTCCCGACGTCTGATTACCGGTCTCGTTCCCTGCTCTGGTATTCTGCCACGCGTTCCACGCTATCACCAGACCACCGATATCAGCAGCGTTCTCTGAGAGCGTTCGTGATCCATTCAGGTTCTGACCAGGATATGCCTCCATGGCATCAAACTGCTGCACAAGGGGGGCAGTCACCTCATGGAACCGGGCGGTATCGTTCGCAGACCATAACGGTGATTCGGTACCGTTCACCACATATTTCCTAAGCGGAGTGTCAAATCCATGGATCAGTTCATGCCCGATGATCGCACCGATAGCACCATAGTGTTCAGCATCATCAACTGATGGATCGTAGAATGGTGGCTGAAGAACACCGGCGGGAAGGACGATCTTGTTGCGGGTGGTGTCATAGTACGCGTTCACTGATTGGGGGGAGAGATACCAGACATCAGTATCGGAGGGAGTCCCGGCGATCTGCAGACTGGCGAGATAATAATACGCAGAGATATTCAGGATATTATCAAGATACGACCGGTTAGAAATGTTCAGGTTGCTATAATCACCCCACCGGTCAGGATACCCGATCTGAATCCCCATCGCATCAAGCATGGCGGTTGCATTTACCCGGGTTGATGGATCCATCCAGGTTAGATTTGCAAGCCGTACCCTGAATGTCTTCTTCAGGTTCTCCACGATCTCCCTGACATGAGCCTTCTCTTCCGGGGTGAAGTACTTGAGTATATACAGTTTCCCAATTGCTCCTCCCATGAATGAGTCCATCGTATTTATCACCCGTTTCCACCTCGGCTCCATCTCCTGCTGACCCGAGAGAACACGGTTGTAAAAGTTGAAGTTCTCTTTTTCAAAAGCCAGGCTGCTGTATGGTGCAGCAAACTGAAGGGCCTTAAAAGTCAGGAATACCTTCAGGTCTTCAATAGATTCATCCTTGAGAACATTTCCAACCTCCCGCACATAGAGGGGTTGATACAGATCAATACTATCGAGATCCGTCCGGTTGACCGAGGTGAGCAGCCCCTCCCAATCAATACCATCAGTCACCTCATCCAGACGTCGGACCGGGCAGGGGAAGTACCGGCGATCCGGTTTGCCATATCCATGGGATGGAGCAGACGCATTCGCAAGCCTGGTCTCTATTCGCAATACCGTTGCTGCATCGATATCTCCCTGCTCAGGTGATTCATTGATAAGAGTGAACATTCGGGCAACATGCCCTTTGAACTCGTCCCTGACCCGCTCACTCTCTGCATCATCGCGAAAGTAGTATTCCCGATCAGGAAGAGAAGTACCACTCTGTTCAATCGTGGCGATCAGCATCGTACTGTTACCGGGATCTTCATCAGCATAAAACGAGAAGAACGGAGTCATCCCCCTTTTCATGAGAGCCGTGGTGACATTCCTGACACCTTCCCTTGTACTGATACCGGCAATCTGATCGAGATCAGACCTGATGGGCTGGATACCAACCCTGTCAGCACGCTCCTCATCAAGTGCGGTTGAGTAAAACGTACCAATTAGAGTCTGTTCATATGTATCACCATCAGGATTATCCGCAGCTTCCTCAATTATTGTTTTTACCCGATCATTGACCGACTGCTGGACTTCACTCACCGCGCTATACCAGCTCATGTCAGCAGGAACCGGATTACGCTCCATCCAGTTTCCGTTGGCATACTGAAAGAGATCATCTCCCGGATTGGTGAATGGATCCATATCATCAGGATTGATAGCAGCAACGGATTCAATGAGCAATAGAAGGGTGAAAAAAACCGGCCAACAAGAACGTATACGATTCGATATTTGCATATTAGTCATTCTCCGAGTGAGACTAGTGACTTCCCAGAAAGAACCCATTCGATCTCTTTCTCGAGGTTTCTATATAGAAAGGATCTTTAAGATAGATTATTTTTCAGTATAAAGAAGTCGGAAAAAAAAGTGAAGTGGCCCTTAATGAGCAACGAAAGTGAGGGTATTACTATCAGCAGAACGGTGATTATCATTACCCTATAATTCGCAACGAGATCTACCGTGCTCGCAAATGATATCCCTGATGATTACTGAAAGTTGTCATCTGAACCGGTCTGTGTTGTAGCGGTTCTACTTGCGCAGCACCGGGATACCTGGCCTCATCAATGGTGACCGTCGCCCCGGGGGTCCCATTTCTATTCTGATTGATCAACAGGCCCGGGATAGTAATCATTTCACCAACCGCATGGGGTTGGTGGTGAGGGACCAATAGTAAGACGAGTCAGGTCCAGACCTGATGAACCACTTGTACCCATCGGGCCCTGGGTCGATGACTGAGTCCTTACCTATGTCGATGCCGGAACAACGACCGGTTGAACAATCGGTTGTTCATCGACAGCGGTGAACCTGATAGCATTCGATTGCACCTGGGTGGATCCAGACTTTGCAGTGACCCTGAAGAGATCTACATCCTTTTGTCCGGCAGGGACAGCCCAGATAAATAGTCCGTTCTCATCGGGTTTTATCGTAGTGATATCAGAAAAGTCTGTATCAGACGGTTTTTTCCCGGCAATCGTAAGTGTTGCCCCGGTCCGGTCACCACTCAGGTACCCGGCGACCAGATTTGTCTTCTGCCCACTCAGACTTGCAGCAAATGGAGAGATAGTAATCCAGATTTGTCCTGATGATGGCTCTGGTGCCGGAGAAATCGAGAGAGTGGTAAATTCATACGGCACGATGGTTAAAGAACCGTTATCGTCAAATCCAAGGGTCGAACCAAGGGGCGAAAAACTATCCTCATCCCAGTCACCAGTGTGCAGGCCTACATCCATAGGAATCTCAGCCCCATATACCGTTGAACAGGCAAAGAGAGAAAAGAGAGTCAAAATCGATACAACTGCCATAATAGCAGAGCATAACATCCGGTTATGATGTGTCATACGAGCGTCTAGCAACTATAGAGAGATTATGTTTTTGGTGTAAATCAAAAACCATCTTCCAAATCCCTTATGAGTCCTGGCGAGGTTCCGTGCCACCTGATCACCTAGAAGAAGAATTCCCAGGCAAGGAAACCAAGAACCGGAAACACTCATCTTAGGTCGCACCGGATCCTATGAACAACAGAAGGGTAAAAAAAGGAGAATTGTCCTTAATGGGCAGTGAAGGTGAGGGTATTGCTATCAGCAGAACTGTGATTATCATCACCCTTATAATTCGCAACGAGACCTACCGTATTCGCGAATGATACCCCTAATGAGAACTGGAAGCTGCCATCTGAACCGGTCTGTGTTGTAGCAAAGGGTTCTGCTTGCGCAGCACCGGGATACCCGGTCTCATCGATGGTGACCGTTGCCCCGCTGATCCCGTTTCCATTCTGATCAGTCAGCCGGCCCGAGATAGTGATCATTTCTCCAACCGCAGGGGTTGTTGTTGGGGCACTGATAGTGAGACGAGTCAGGACCGGACCTGATGATCCCCCTGAGACCATCGGAATCGGGGTCGGTGCCTGAGTCTTAACCTGTGTCGAGGCCGGAACAACGACCGGCTGAACAATCGGCTGTTCACCGACAGCGGTGAACCTGATAGCATTCGATTGTACCTGGGTGGATCCAGACTTTGCAGTGACCCTGAAGAGATCAATATCCTTTTGTCCGGCAGGGACAGCCCAGATAAATAGTCCATTCTCATCGGGTTTTATCGTAGTAATATCAGAAAAGTCTGTATCAGATGGATTTTTCCCGGCTATTGTAAGCGTTGCCCCGATCCGGTCACCACTCAGGTATCCGGCGATCAGATTTGTCTTCTGCCCACTCAGACTTGCGGCAAATGGGGAGATGGTGACCCAAATCTTTCCTGATGAAGGCCCTAGTGCCGGAGAAATCTGAAGAGAGGTGAATTCATACGGCACAATGATTAAAGAACCGCTATCATCATATCCAAAAGTCGAACCAAGGGGCGAAAAGCTATCCTCATCCCAATCACCAGCATGTAGGCCAACATCCATTGGGATCTCAGCCCCATACACCGCTGAACAGGCTAAGAGAGAAAAGAGAGTCAGAATCGATACCACTGCCATAATAGCAGAACTTAACATCCGGTTATGGTGTGTCATACGAGGGTCTAGCAACTGGAAGGGGAATAAGTTTCTGATGTAAATCAAAAATTATCTCCCAAGTTCCTTATGAGCCCTGGCAAGGTGCTGCGCTGCCTGGGCACCCAGAAGGGAGAGTTCCCCGGCAAGGACTCCGGTTGCAACAATTTCAGCCAGCTTTTTTGCATGAGAACCCGGAGGATCTCCTCCGCCAAAGACACCGAGGAGCCTGAGACACTCAGCCTGGGTGGCAACGCTCGTACCACCTCCGACGGTCCCGACCGGAAGAGCCGGGAGAGTTACTGAGACATACACTCCGTCAGAGGTCTGATCAATGGTAGTGATACAGAGTGACCCCTCCACGACATGGGCAGGGTCCTGCCCGCACGCAATAAACATTGCGGCTATGATATTTGCTGCATGAGCATTGAACCCGAGGGAACCGGCCCGTGCCGAACCGATGAGAATCTTGCGGGTGTTCACATCCATGAGCGATGCTACATCAGTCTTCAGAATACTGGTTATCTGTTCTGACCTGATTTTAACCCCGGCTGATACCGTCTTTCCTCTTCCCAGAATGACATTGACTGCAGCAGGTTTTTTATCTGTGCAGAAGTTCCCTGAGAGAGCCACGAGCCGTGCACCCGTCTGTGAGGAGATGAACTCTGCCGCTTTTTCGCTTGCAATGGTGACCATATTCATTCCCATTGCATCTCCAGTGGAGAAACAGAACCTGACATACACCGAGGTCCCTGCAGTCGTGGTAACAATTCCGGTCAGTCTCCCATGCCGCGTGGTCGCCTCAGTAACCTCTCTAATCTCATCCTCGTGAGCATGGACAAAATCAACAACCTCTCGTGCATGAATGACACTGTCTGTTGCAAATACCGGAGCCCGGGTCATTCCATCGGAGAGGATGCGCACCTCAGCACCCCCGGCTTTAGTGATAAGCCCGCACCCCCGGTTCACCGATGCAACGAGAGCGCCTTCTGTCGTGGCAAGCGGGAGGTAAAAAGAGCCGGAGGCATACTCACCTAGTATATTGACAGGACCTGCCACACCCACCGGGACCTGTATCGTCCCGATCATATTCTCACAGTTTCTCTTCACAACCGCGTCGATATCGATAGAAAAGTCACCGATTCGTGGAAGAGGGGTGCCGGTCTCCTCCTCGATAAACCGCCGTCGCACAGAAACGGCCTCTCCGGCCGGGAGTTCCTTCTCAAGAGCATAGAGTTTGAGAGACCCGTCTCTGAGCTTGCGGAGGTATTCGTCCATGCATACCTGTTTGTACCGGAAGTGCAATAACAGCTGATCAATGGGGGAGCTGCAGTGGTGCCTGAGGGTGAGCCGGGACGGGGCTGAAGAGATCAGGAGAACACTTCTATCAGAAGGGGTACTTGACCGGACCCTGAGAATCCGTCCTGACGGAGACGGTCTCCTCTTCCCGATATGCTCTGAGAGAGAGGGAGCAATTCGGGTCGAATTTGAACCAATCCGCCAGCGGGCAGAACTACCAAGGCACGAACTGGTGGGAGGAATCGCTATTTTGCAAGATGATGACCCTCTCGGGGCTGCCACCATCATGAGTGAACGGCCGTCTGTTCATACCGTCCTTTTCGCTGAAAGTGCAGTGCACGGTGAATTCCGGACAAAAAAGTTCAAAGTCCTGGCAGGGGAAGAGACGACCGTAACAATTCATACTGAGTACGGGCATACCTTCAGAATTGATCTCGAAAAGGCGTACTTCTCAGCGCGTCTTGCATCAGAACGGCAGCGGATCGTGGGAATTATGCAGGAAGGCGAGGAAGTGCTTGATATGTTCGCCGGTGTCGGACCATTTGCTATCATGCTTGCAAAGAAGGCATCAGTCATCTGGGCATGTGATCTCAACCCTGATGCTGTATCCCTCCTCATTCACAACACCATCATGAACCGGGCGCAAAACATCGTTCCGATCCTTGCTGATGCCGATATACTCCCTGATATCTTCGAGAAAAAATTTGACCGGGTGATCATGAATCTCCCCCTCATGGCAGAACGGTTCCTCCCTGCAGCCTTCTCACTCTGTCGATCTGGAGGGATGATACATTTCTACTCTCTCATCTCTGATGATGAAGATT
>JAZDKH010000386.1:0-2260 GCA_043803325.1 Methanobacteriota archaeon
CCTCGTGCTCTTCTCCATACAAGGCCGTTGGCAGGAGTCCATACACCTCTCCCTGTCGCAAAGCAGGTATCCCCTGAAGAACATCACTCTTTTCAAGGTCATTTACCGCGTTATCTTTTCTGGACCAGGAAGTCATATCAACAAAAAAGGCATCCGGAGCCATCCGGGCGAGTGCCTCTTTTGGAATGGTAAGAGAACCGGTTAAATTATTCTCTGCAGCATATCTTTCAGCAATATTTTTTATTTTCACCAGAGTTAATGGAATATACACTGAGGTCGTTGAGTATAACCCTTGTGGGTCAGGGAATGAATATCCCCCAATATAACCTGTTTTCTGCTGAAAATCAGGAATTGTCCAGGTGCGTGTCTGTAGATTATCAGTCACTTTGTCGAAGAACTGTATCACTTCTTCTGACCGTGCACTTTTCGATAGCACAACCCCCATGATACGGAGAGCGTAGTTCATAGTACTCCGCCTATATGAGAGATCCCCATCATGAAGGACGAGCACAGGAATTCCAGTTCTCTTTTGCAGGTCATCAGGAGATATCTGGGAGGTGTCTCCCATCAAAAAGATCAGATCCGGGTGGGGATCCATTCCTGATATTACTGAAGGATTTTCAGATCCATTTTCGTTTATAATGGATGGAAGTCCTCGTATTTCCGGATGGGCAATGAGGTATGCGAGGGGGAGAGGTGAACGGGTATCGCGTTCAACCAGGTCCGCTGAAACTGCCATATTGGTAGCCTGCAGGTATGCCAGATAGCGCATACATCCGGGGCCAGAACAGATAACGTGGGTGATATTTCTCGGCACCGTAACTTCTCTCCCGATAGAATCGGTGAGCACAATCCCACTGCTCGATGCGGCAAGATCTTCCAGATCGATGATGGATGGCCCTGGGATTGACTCGGGCGGTGGAGCCTTCTGCTCGGAGGTGCAGCCTGTTGTCAAAATAAGAAGGATCGTGAGTACTCCCAGTGTTACCGAAATGCCATGATTCATGTCATCACCTGTATCTTACCTTTCTCTGTGTTAGGATTTGAGGATAGAGGAGAGAAGGGTTGAATGTCGGGTGGAACAGATATTTTGTATAATGAGTTCGATCTATTCGGTCATCCTTGCCGGAGGTGTGGGAACACGACTCTGGCCCCTCTCCCGAACATATTATCCAAAACAGTTTCTCCAGGTGAACGGGCACTCACTTTTTCAGGAGACATATCTTCGTGCGCTTGCTCTGTCCCGTCCAGAGGATATTCTGGTTGTTACGAATGATCTTCATAAGTACCTGGTGTTGGATCAGATTACAGAATTAGGACATACCATAGAAGAATCGCATCTGCTGAGAGAGCCCGAAGGACGTAATACGCTTCCGGCAATTACCTGGGCAGTCAGGGTAATTGGGAATGTTGATCCTGATGCTGTTGTGGTCGTATTTCCGAGTGATCATAAGCTTGGGCATGAGGCAATTGGAGAGATCAGAGGTGCTTCTGAGCTTGGGTCAGAGAATCTGGTCACCTTTGGAATTACTCCGGCAAGTGCTCATACCGGCTATGGGTATATTGCACCTGGAGAGAAGGTCGGTTCGGGTTTTCGCGTAAAAGAGTTTCGCGAGAAGCCGGATCTGAAAACTGCAGAAGAGTATGTCAAAAGTGGGTATCTCTGGAATAGCGGGATGTTTCTTTTTACCGTGCGGGTTTTTGAGGAGGAATTGAAACGGTATCAACCTGCTATCGCAGACGCATTCGCCTCAGCAGATCTCGTTTATCATACTCTGCCATCTCTCTCGATTGATTATGGGCTCCTTGAACTGTCTAGTCGCGTTACCACGGTACCACTTACTGCTCATTGGACTGACCTTGGGACCTTTTCTGCATGGTATGATGTGGCAGAGAAAGATTCGCATGGTAATGTAGGGGCACATGAGGGTATTGATGCATCAGGGAATTTTATTAATACCGGAACCCGGGTGACTGCACTCATTGGGGTGGAAAATACCATCATCATAGATACTGATGATGCCCTGCTTGTCTGCCGTCGGGATATGGCTGAACAGGTCGGTGATCTGGTGAAAACTTTAAAAAAGCAGGGTAATCCTATCACCGAGTTCCATCGTGAGGTATTTCGTCCCTGGGGGTCGTATACCCAGCTTGAAGAGACCGCAGGATATAAGATCAAGCGGCTCAATGTGAACCCGGGTAAGCGTCTCTCCCTACAGCGTCATCACCACCGGAGTGAACACTGGGTTGTTGTCAGAGG
>JAZDKH010000387.1:0-13597 GCA_043803325.1 Methanobacteriota archaeon
GAAGGTAATCCCAATACCCCGGGGTAGAAGATGATTGGGCAGGGTCTTTGATAAGAGAATCTCCTGGTGAACCAGGTGGTGTACTCAACCCAATTTATTCTCTGATTCAAGAGACGCAAAAGATTCTTTACTCGTTTGAAGCGCCAAAGCCAGAATAGATCTTTTTGGTCAAAACACTCGTTCATTAAATTTAGAAAGAATCATTATTAGATTGGCACAATAAACCTGGCAAAAATGGAGAAAAAGACCAGAGTGAGTATTACTTCTCCGAAAGAGCAGACTGGTTTCCAGGGAATTTTTTTAAAAATTTCCGGAATTTTATCGGAAATATCCATATGTCAGAAAATTACTAAATGAAAAAAAAAAAGATCACCGAAGGTGTATGACGTATTGCAATAACGTATTACAGGTTGCCAATTTTTTTAAATGAGTTAACATCGTAGCGCGGAATAATCTCAATTTTTTTCGGGATATAGACGCTCAAATGACAAATTAGATATATCGTAGTCTCAAATTACCAATTGTCGTACCCTGGTACGGTCGTACCCTCAGATCTCCTGAGGGCTATTGCGATGAGTAGTACAGCACTGCGAACAAACCAATACGGAAAGGCGATTTTCTTGTCTAAAGTAGTAGAAATTTCCCCAACCACAAGGCATGAGGGGCACTCAAAGCTCGTCCTCAAAGTCAATGATGAGGGAATTATTGAGCGTGGAGACTGGCTCAGTATAACCCCGGTAAGAGGTATTGAGAAACTGTGCATCGGTAAGACGATGCATCAGGCACCCAAGATTTCCTCCCGTGTCTGCGGTATCTGCCCGATAGCTCACACCCTGGCAGGTATCGGAGCAATGGAGGCATCAGTTGGCTGTGAGATCCCGCAGGATGCATACCTCCTTCGGCTGATCCTCCAGTGTGCTAACAGACTTCACAGTCATGCTCTGCATAACATCCTCTCCCTGCCTGACATGTTCATCCCAGGCACCGAGACGAAGATCAACCCATTCACCCCTGAAGAGCCGGTCAGAACCGTTGCAAAACGGATACAGCGGCTCCGTGAGATCGGGCAGATCATCGGTGAGGTCGCCGGTGGTGAACCAATTCACCCAAGCAACCCCCGTGTCGGTGGTATGTATTATAACATCAGCCCACAGGCCAAGCAGAAGATCTTCGACCTCGCAAAGGAAGGAGTCTCACTGGCAATCGCCCAGATGGACTTCATGATTGCGGTATTCAGGAACTTCGAGAAACGGGAGACGGTAACCGTTGGTAAAACCACGGTAGACCTGCCAAAGACCTTTGGATACCATGACCAGGGATACATGGCTGTTGATTCAGTGTTCCAGTCATCCAGCATGGATTTCGACCCCAAGTGGGATCCAAACCGCTGGACCGATGTCTCACCCTTTAACTGGTACATGCCAGAGTGCGAAGTTTCTCTTGAGGATCCTGACTACCCAATCGGTGGAACCTCAAAGGTTGGCACCAAGGCATGGCCACAGATGCAGGCATGCACTTCCGTCCCGCTCTATGACGGTCAGCCAGTAGAAGTAGGGCCACGTGCCCGTCTGGTCCAGTTCAAGAACTACGACCACAAGGGAGCCATGGGACTCCAGATCGCACGGCAGATGGAATACCCGGACTGCCTGTATACCATCCTGGATGCAGTAGATGCTCTTGACTGCAACGGCTCTGTCCTTGCTGATGAGATCCCACAGGGAGACGGCACCCTTGGCTGGAACGCCAACGAGGCACCCCGTGGAACCGATGTTCATCTTGCCCGTGTTAAGGATGGAAAAGTCCAGGAATACAACCTGCTTGTTCCAACAACCTGGAACTTCCCGACCTGCAGCAGGGCACTTGAGGGTGCACCATGGCAGCTTGCAGAGGTTATTATGCGTGCATATGACCCCTGTGTCTCCTGTGCAACCCACATGCTGGTCGTAGACGAGAACAAGAAGACCATCGCCCAGAAACTCATCCAGTGAGAGAGTCTCACGCATGCTGTTTCAGGAGATCGTGATATGCGGGTGCGGTAACCCGCTGTTTGCCGATGACGGGTACGGACCGGAAGTGGTTGAAGAGCTCAGGAAGATACCGCTTCCTGAGACGGTGAAGGTGATTGATGCCGGCCTTGGAGGCCCACACTTTCTCTTCACCCTGATGGACCAGTCAGAAGAACCGGTGAAGAAGATAATTATCATAGATATTGCTGACTTTGGAGGGAATCCCGGAGAAATAACATTATTAACTCCGAATGATATTCCCCCGGGAAAATATCGTGATGCCCATTCGTGGGCTCTCGCAGAACCCCTTCACCGACTACAAGAAAAGATCGATATCACGATCATCGGATGTCAGCCGAAGCGTGTTACTGAGCCCGATTTTGAGATCGGACTCTCGGATGAGGTTGCAAGCGCGATTCCACGAACAGTTCAGTTAATACTGAAACTGCTGGAGGAGCATTATGGGACTACTATCGCTGATATTCGGGAAAAAGGAGAAGAAACCAGCAGAGGTAAAACCGAAGCCGGTTGCAGTTCCTGAACCCAAGGCGACTGTTAAACAAGAATCACGTAAGGAGGAAAGACCTGTGTCTAACAAAATTACTCTCGGACATGTGCACATGAGTGGGTGTACTGGATGCTGTGTCTCTATTGCGGACACATTCCAGGGCCTGTTCACTCTTCTTGACAATTATGCAGATCTGGTATACAGCTTGACCCTGGCTGATGTCAGACACATCCCAAAGATGGATGTTGCCCTCGTTGAGGGATCTGTATGCCTGCAGGATGAGCTCTCTGTTGAAGAGATTAAAGAGACCCGCGAGAAGGCAACCGTTGTGGTTGCACTCGGTGGCTGCGCTGCCTATGGAAACATCACCCGGTTCAGCCGCGGTGGCCAGTGGAACCAGCCCCAGCACGAGTCCTATGTACCAATTTCCAAGCTGATCGATGTAGATGTCTACATCCCGGGTTGTGCACCATGCCCTGAAGTCATCAGAAATGTAGCCGTTATGGCATACCTGCTGCTCAAGGGCAACGACGCACAGAAGAAGCTGGCAACTGCATACCTGTCACCCCTGATGGCTCTCGCAAAGGATGGCTCACGTATTGAGTCTGACAGTGAAGCCTGCGGCTGCGACATTATGCTCAAGGTTGTCAACCAGGGTCTGTGCATGGGTTGCGGAACCTGTGCAGCATCCTGTCCGGTATTTGCTATCTCTATGGAGTACGGCAAGCCAAATGTTGACCGTGAGATGTGCATCAAGTGTGGTGCATGTTATAGCTCGTGCCCACGCAGTTTCTTCAGCTTTGATGTATGTGGCGACTATGAGAACATACTCGGCGCCATTACTGCTGCCATGAACCCAGGGGGCAACTAACATGGTTGATATGCTCGGCAAGTACAAATCCTGTGTTGCAGCACGCAGCACATCTAGTGAGATTCTGAAGTGTTCCCAGGATGGCGGTATTGTCACCGCAATGTTTGTATACGCTCTTGAAGAGGGTATCATCGACGGTGCAATTGTCGCAGGACCTGGCGATGAACCTTGGAAACCTGAACCCATGGTTGCAACAACTCCTGAGGAGATCCTTGCAGCCCGGGGAACCAGGTACAACATCTCACCAAACATGGCAGTCATCAAGGATGCTGTCCGCCAGTACGGTCTTGACAAAGTCGGTATTGTCGGCACTCCCTGCCAGATTCAGGCACTCCGCAAGGCTCAGCTCTATCCAATCGGGCTGCGGAATGTCACCAACAAGATTGCTCTCGCCATGGGTATCTTCTGCATGGAGAACTTCCCATACCAGAGCATGAAGCAGATCGTAGAAGACCACTGCAATGTGGACCTACACTCACTCAAGAAGACTGACATTGGAAAGGGCAAGTTCTGGGCATACACCAACCGCGGTGCAGTCTCCCAGATCCCCCTGAAAGTCACTCACAAATATGAGCAGCCAGGCTGCCACGTCTGTCTGGACTACGTCGCCAACATGGCTGATATCTCAACAGGTTCGGTCGGTACCCCGGACGGATGGAGCACCGTCTTTGTCCGGAGCACCAATGGTGACGACATCTGGAACAAGGCAGTTGCAGCTGGTGTCTTTGAGACCAAGGCAATCGATGGTATCAAGCCAGGTCTCGACCTCGTGACCAAACTCGCAACCGAGAAGATCACCAAGAACCAGAAGGAACTTGAGCACCGTGCAACCATGGGCGTAGGCAAAGGCCTTCGGAACCCATATATCTAATCTTTTTTTAGTTCCAATTCGGAAGGGTGGGAATCTTCATCGACGATCTGATCGATGGGATATAGGATAGACTATAGTTTTATCTAAAATCTATTATCATCTCATCTGATAGAAGGCCTCGGCAATCTGCTCGCCGGACCCCGTTTCCAAAGAGATCAATATCATCATGATTCATGAATAAAATACTCTGTCCCTCATCATCATTTCGAATATGTTTCCCCATTCTGATACGAAAGGGGTAGTAAGACACATCATAAATGATTTAATTTGTTTCTAAAATAGATCAATTATAATTTACACAACATCCAATAATACAAACAATGGAACTGGTATGTAACAGGAGGATGAGTACAATCTCAATGTGTACCGAGATAGGATTCATCATCATGGCTCCCTTCATTCTTGCACTACTCTCACTATTTATCGGCCAATATAATCTGGATCCGGTAACCGTCCTGCAGATCTTATTCTCTCCGGTAACTCATCATGACCCGACCTGGACTGAGGCCCAGGCAAATGTCATCTTCAATATTCGAATTCCCCGCATAATCGGAGCATTTCTTATCGGAGGTGGTCTTTCGGTTGCGGGAGCAGTATACCAGAGTATCTTTCGCAATCCGATGGTATCCCCTGATATTTTGGGTGTTTCCTCAGGGGCCGGATTTGGTGCAGCTATTGCAATTTTATTCTCGCTCCCGATCCTTCTTATAGAAGCCTCCGCTTTTCTGTTTGGATTATTATCAGTCGTGTTTGCCATCACCCTTTCCCGAATCTACAAAGGTGAATCTATCCTCGTCCTGGTCCTCTCCGGAATAATCATGGGGTCGCTTTTTACCTCGCTCATATCACTGATAAAATATGTTGCTGATCCAACCTCCAAACTGCCTGCCATCACCTACTGGCTTATGGGATCGCTCAGTGCTGTCACTATGCCAGATATTTTCCTTTCAATACCCTTTATCCTCCCCGGTGTGATCTATTGCATGCTGGTCGGATGGCGGCTTAATGCCTTCTCACTTGGTGATGAAGAAGCAGGTTCACTTGGGATAGACACCCGAAGGATGCAATATATCCTGATACTTATCTCAACCCTGATTACCGCATTTTCAGTCTGTATCTGCGGGATTATTGGATGGATTGGTCTGGTCATCCCACATCTCGGCCGAATGATCGTCGGACCTGACAACGCCAGGTTAATCCCGGTTTCTTTCTTCCTCGGAGCAGCGTACCTGATCCTCATCGACAATATTGCCCGGAATGCAACCACTGCAGAAATTCCTCTGGGTATTCTCACCGCAATCGTTGGGGTTCCCTTCTTTGCCTATATTATGGCCAGACGTGATGTGGGGTGGACATGATATTTACCATCTCAAATGCAGGCTACTGGTATGACCACGAACAGGAGATATTCAAAGACGTCTCTTTTTCTCTTGAAAAGGGAGAGATTCTTTGTATTCTTGGACCGAATGGAATCGGAAAGTCAACACTGCTAAAATGTTGCGCCCGGGTATTATCGCTTAAAACCGGCGAGGTGTGTATTGCTGAAAAATCACTGGATGCATGGAACCGCCGGGAACTGGCAAAAGTCGTCGGGTATGTTCCCCAGGCTCATCATATTGTATTTCCGTTCAGTGTATTGCAACTAGTTCTTCTTGGAAGAACTCCCCATATACCCGTTTATTCCCGTCCAGGGAAGAAAGATCTGGAGATTGCCGTTGCTGCCCTGAAAAGTGTAGGTATTGAGCATCTCATGGACGCTCCGGTTAACCGGATTAGTGGTGGGGAGTGTCAGCTTGCTATGATAGCACGGGCTCTCGCCCAGGAACCTTCCCTCCTCGTTCTTGATGAACCAACAAATCATCTGGATTTCGGAAATCAGGTACGAATCCTGCATATCCTGGATCAACTCTCAAAAACCCGGACCATATCCATCATAATGTCTACCCATTACCCGGATCATACCTTCCTGCTC
This sequence comes from Methanobacteriota archaeon, assembly GCA_043803325.1. Taxonomy (GTDB): domain Archaea; phylum Halobacteriota; class Methanomicrobia; order Methanomicrobiales; family Methanospirillaceae; genus Methanospirillum. Next base: position 6,229 of record JAZDKH010000387.1, read on the forward strand.
TCATGCAAGGTAGGCCTCATGCAAAACGGAGTGGTTTCTCTGGTGGGACAGGCAGTTGATGTGGTTACTGAACAAGCTCTTGAAAAAACCTATCATATCTCCATCGGCGTACACTTTATCGAAGGAGCAAAAAGAAATGTCTGTGTTCCTTCCTATCCCTGAAAAAATAAAGAATCGGAACCCGGATATTGAATTATTCCCGCTGAATCATGACTTTCTCTGAGGAATGTCCATAAAAGTGATAACCGGATCCACCCTCAACGAGAACGTCAAGGATCTCATCAGGTTCTATTACCCGGTTTCCCGCCAGCATCGAGACATTTCTTGAGAAAAAACTCTCAGGAAGCATCGTTGCAGTCGGCCCGATGATCATGATCGATGCTGAAGGGTTGCATTGATACAGGATGGTTTCCAGCGTATCGTTGATGAGCGTGGTTCCTGAGATAACCACAAGATCAGCAGCAGCGAGTTCGACAGGAAGATCCTCCTGGCTTACAAAGAATGGAAGTTCTTCGGCTTTAAGCGTCCTGGCATCCAGTTCTGCAATCTGGTATGGGATCTGGTGTTCTTTTATTACTTTGATCACCGGGATAAGTGCTCCAATAACAACTGCTTTTTTTACCGCCTGCAGATCTATCCCTGCAAATATTTCATCACCGAGAACAATCTTGTACACTCCTTCTCCTTCATCCGGATTTTTCTGCCAGATCCCTTCAGATAAGGCGTTAAGGGTGGCAATTGCAATTGCTCGCTTGATGGGAGCCGGCTGCACAAGATATTCGAAGGTGTCAGAGACATGTATTCCTTTCAATCTACCTGCCCGTGGCATGGCCCGTGCAGAAGAGGGGCAACAGACTGATTCTGGGATGGCTTTAATTGGGGTAAAACAGATCCCTGATGAGCCGTCAGAGAGTTTCACTCCGGTATAGAATATCCCGATAACAACCCGTTCAAGGGTAAGTTCTGATAGACGATCTCCATATCGTTCTATTAACCGGTTTTTTGTCTCTGCTAATATGGATCCCTTTTCATAGAGATCATCTCTCCGAAATGAGGAGGAAAGTAGATCTTTGCCCACCTGCCTACCTGATTCTTTTATGGGAGCATCAGTGTTCATAGTGGTAATTTCTCTGCAGCATGGAGTTGTGAGGGGCCGAATGCGGTGTCGAGAGTGCCGGTTCTAATACAGGTAAGTCCATATTTTTTGAATAAGGCTTCAAAAGATTCAGGATGACAGAGTGGATGTCCGGCACTCTGAAGCGACATTTCCAGTTCAGAGATGGAATCCTGCATAGGGATGCATCCAGGTGAACAGAACCAGTGATTGGAGATAAGAATCCCTCCCGGTTTCAATCCTTCGCTGACCAGCCTCAAGATCTCATCCAGATCAGTTCTGAATTTGTAAAGGAGATGAGAGATAAGAATGATATCATACTCTGGTTTGTAGGATTCCGTTCTAATATCACCTGCTTTTCCTACAACCTGCTCTTCCAGCCCATATTTGATGATGTATGACCGGGTAATTCCGATGACATGCGGCTGGTCAAGGATTACTGCATGTAAATCAGGATTCATCTGACAGAGACCGATACTAAATAACCCGTGGCCACCCCCGATATCAAGAATCTTTTTCCGTTCTGAAAAATCAGGCAGATCAGAAATCCACTTGATAAGGTTCTGTGCCTCTCCCTGGATCGCCCGCTGGGCCAGTGTGTTAAGATGGTGCGGAGAAGGCCCCGGACCTGTTGACTGAACCGTTCCATCACTGCTTTGCATCGCTTCAGTAAGGAGATCCCATCGTGAACCATGCATGGAGCTTCCGGAGATCAGATCTCCCTGATAATATGGGCTTGTCTTAACAAGAAATTCTTTGGCTACCCAGGTATTTTTATAAAGATCCCTATCCAAAGACAGAAGATCCATGGAGATGAGGGTGTTTAGATAACTTCGGCTGAGCATACCACAAAGGGGGAGGGAAGTTACTATGCCTTCCCGGGTGGACCCACCAGTTTTTTCTAGATAATCAAAAATTCCCGTCTTCAATGCACTGATTAGGATCATATGCCTTTTATATCCTGAAGTTATCATTTCAAGGATCTTGAAACCTTCAGGAAATTGAAGAGAAGCAATTGAGTTTGTTAAAGGAGGAGTCATGTTCACGAGCCTGCCCGTGCGCCACTAAAAAATATCTTTTCAAAAGTTCTGAAACAATTATTCCGGATTTTGAGAAATGACGGTGATACAGAAAAAAGATGTACCGGTTGGTACAGATCATCTCTTTGGATCATCTTTCTTATACTGCTGGTGCTTTGGCTGCGAGAATTTCTTTGACTTCATCATCTGAAAGATCATAACCATAGAATTCCTTGAAAAAGTCTTTGGTCTCGGAAGCCATATCGATATCACTGAATGTTTCAGGATACAGAGTCTTTGCAAGCCAGAGGAATCCAAGCGGGCTTTCCGGACAGGGTCGGTCCCACCAGAATCCACCGATCGGAATATGATACACGGAACCATTCACCACTGCTTTTAATCCAGCCAGTTGCGGATCACTATTAATGGCCTCATCAGTGACATACGACCCTTCATTCGCACTGACCACAATCACGTCTGGATCCCATTTAGCCAGTTGTTCTGCATTGATATCACGGACATCTCCGATACCATCAGCAACATTGATCCCGCCGGCGATAGTGACAAAGGAATGACCCCACCACTTGTCTCCGTTTGTATGCAGAGGGCCACCAAGCATGTAATACACAGTTTTTCTCTCATTTTCCGGGATGGTACTAATACGTTCATTCAAAAGTGCCTTCTTCTTATCCCAATAGGATACGAGTTTCTCAGCCTGGTCGGGTTTGTTCAGGAGATCACCTACCATCCTGAATTCATTGTAGATGTTATCAATGGTTGCCTTGCCGGTATAGACCTGGATTACCGGGATTGAATTCTCTTCTAGTTTGGCATTTCCCTTTCCTGCAGTCACACTGTTGATAACCACATCAGGGTTGAGTTTCAGAATGGATTCCAGATTGAGTTCATCAAAAGATCCGACATTGGGAACTTGAGCGAGATCGGGGTACATTTTCAGAAAAATGGGGAACTTCTGGGGGGGTTGTGCGATGATTCTGTCTTTTTCACCCATCACCGCAACCTCCTGGGTAGCCCCGCCATAACAGGTGATGACAACCCGCTGAACATCAGCCGGAACCGTGACCGATTTTCCTCCCATGTCGGTAATGGTTTTCGTTGATAGCGTATCTCCGAATACCGGGGAGATACAAATACTCCCCAGTATGAGGAATATTGTTAGAATAACTGAGTATCTGGTTAATTGCATATCCTACACTCCAGGATGATAATGTGAATCAATCCCAATATATTATGCAAGTAAATGATAAATAGATTACTTTTTTGATTTATAAATTAGAAGAGTTCAACTAAAATCATTATATTCTGAAAATTAGATTAGGAAACACCAGATATTCGTTTTCAAAAAGATAACCGGGGAGTCTGAATCATGCCCCAAAGACAATTCTAATCCAGGATTGGTTATTGACACGACAGATTAAGTAGATATACTTGATTCAAGCCATCCATCAAGTATATCATGATAGTATCGATCACTTTCAAGGTAGCCGAATCGTTTTCTTCCCGATGAACGGATGACCTGCATCTCCAGCTTCCCGGATCTGGATATCAATCGGGATCTTTCCAGGGAATGAAACATTATACTCCTGTCCGGTACGCTCATCACTCAAAAGCTGGTGCTCTTCAAGTTCCAACATCTTGGAAATATTCGGACTATGGATTGAACTCCATTATCTTATACGAAAGTAAACTCCCTCATACTCACACTCCAGAGTTATCAGAATATTGACACCGGAGCGTAAAATTTCCATTTCGGTTGTGGTAATTAAGACTTATGAGCACAGTTCTGACACACTGATTCTCCTCCAATGATATTCTCTTTTCCATAATAGTAATTACTGTGCAGATGCCTTGATAAACGACCGGGTTGGATGAACACTATCGTATGAAACCCCGTAGAACCGACGATAGAACTGGTCTGCCTCTTCTTCGATACTCCAGGAACACCGGTCAGGATGGAATCGCTGAGCAAGGAGCATAAGACCAAGAACCCACCGGGGACTGCCAAAGTCCCAGGAGGCTGGCATCTCTATCACCGTTTCATTAGTAACCGCAGGTGCAGTCAGTGAATGAGTTTTACCGTACTCAAGACATGCTTCTTTGGGGAGTGAAAAAAGTCCGGAGATACAGATCCAATCCGGATATAGAGAGAGAAATTCTTCCCGTGAGATCGTGACTCCCGGCTTTCCAGTCCTTTCAATGAACTTGTTTACCGGATCTCCTCCTGCGATCTCCACTAGGTGATTTTCAAACCGTCCCCCGTTTAAGGCAAAGACCGGATAACCCATGGTGTAGAGAACCCGGGGACGGGAAGCACCAGACACTGCATCCTCAACCCGTGAGGTCATATCCTTCAGAGTTGTGATAAGTTCTTCACCCCTCTCTTTCCGGTCCACGATCTCTGCAACTTCCTCGATAATCCCATAATACGAAGGAACCCGCTGGATGCGATCATGAATCTTTGCAATCCCCTCACCGGCCATAAACGATCGCCAGAGCTGCGATGCACATATGGGATCGTCCACGCCAAGACAAGATACGATACCCTGGATAAATTCTAGCGCCCGGGTTGGTCGATACCCCCCATTCATCCCCTCTTCTTCATACCGGGTGGGGCCCAATGAACCAGTTATCGGCAACTGGTATCCACACGTACACCGCCCGTTTTCGTGAAACGTCAGCGGCCTACATCCCATCGGACCATACAACTCACGTTCGCTGATGACATCACCACAGACCGGGCAGACTGAGTTCAACCAGGCACTACCCGGGGAGTTGAAGAGATAAACATGAGGAGCAAAGGATCTGACACGGTTACAGACCTTTTCAGATTCCGGGATAGCTGGTTCTGAATCCTGCCCGAGATTACCAAACGCCATACATCGCATGATCTGAATCGGAATCTTTTCAGAAATTGTTGTAATCTCACGAGCCTGGCTGATCAAATCTTCTTCCTGACCCTTCGTGTGCATGAGCGCCACCTCAACGTGCACACCTGCATCAATAAGCCGGGAGATATTTCTCATAATAACGTTATTATCCTGAATCCCACAGGATTTAAGTGAGGTCGGGTCGTTCCCTTTCAGTCCCACATTCACCATATCAAGAACCGGGATGAGCAGGTTCAGTGCATGGTCAGAAAAATACCCGTTGGTCGAGCACCCGACAAATAACCCATTCTCTTTTGCCATTCGGGCTACTTTGAGAAATGAAGGAAGTGATACAGTCGGCTCATTCAGGCAGAAGATGATCCCCTGGCAGTGCTCGTCAAGGGCTTCAGCCAGGATGGAAGCGGGATCCCGATACCGGAGGCCCTGGCCCAGATTATCAGGACTCCGGACCAGCACCTCTGAAACACACCCGGGACAAGAGAGATTACATCCAACAGTACTGATCTGAAGGGCTTTTGCCCGGGGCCATGCATGCACAAATGGGATCGTCTCTACCGATACTGGCGTTACGATTAGCCATTGATCAGGAAATCTCTCAACGACCTCACTGGTTGTTACGGTATACATCGAACATCTCCCAATTCCTCCTTCCGGAATTTCACACCTGTGAGGGCAGTACAGACATCCGGTCATGAATGCACCATCCTGACCCAGAACCCGGATTCATCATTGATGATGGTGTAATCGATGATCTCTGCTGAAGTGAGAGCGCCGATCACCCGTTCCATGGACATTGACCTGATTCGCTTATTCATTCCATTCTCAAAATCAGGATCGCGTTCTTTCATCACTCGAATGATCTGCTGCTTTAAGGCAGCAGTACCAAATCCACCCCCGATATATGCGATTCCTCTGGATTTCAAAACCCGGTATGCTTCTTTGAGTCCCAGAGTGAGATCATCCCAGAAGAACCAGGAACCCCTGCTCACGACCAGATCAAATGTTTCATCCTCAAAGGGAATTGAACTGACATCTCCCTGAACCGGTATCACCCGACCCGAAATCTCATTTTCCATAATGCGTTTTTCACAGATCTGAATCATATCAGATGAGAGATCAAGAGCATGAACGGTAAGATCTGATGCTACAGCAAGGGCGGTTGCCAGATGACCCGGCCCGCATCCCAGATCCAGTGCAACTCCTGTTCGAATCCCTGTGTTTACTAGTATCTGTTCTGCAATCACCGGGTATATCGGTGCAAAAATATCTGATGCTATCCTGGCAAAATCCCTGGCTTTGCCATTATCCGGATTTTTTTTGTTTAGTTTTGTCATGTATCTCATTCCGTCCTAAATTGGTATGGTCGTAGGAGGAGCCGTGCCGAGAAACCCGGAAATATCAGAATGAATCGAAATTTCTCTCCCAAACGCATCGGTTCTGACACGATCTATAGAAGTTATGGATGTACAGACTGCCCGGGTAAAGACAACAACTGCACATAATACCATCATATAAATAATAATCCGGGTTGCTTCATGCATTTTTTCTTCGCGAATGGTAACTTAGTTTGATATCAAATCAAATAAAGTTAAGTCTATAAAATAAAAATCCCCAACATTTTAAATTATTAAGGATTAATATTAAATAAGTGAGTCAGGAAACAGAATGAAAAAGTAAAAATGTAAAATATATCCTTATTTTTATACCAAAAATTCATTCGAAAGGAGATGGAGTGAGGATAGAAAAACGGCTCGTACTTGAAAACCTATTATGTGCCCAAAATCACAATTGAACATTTTAAAGAAAGCATAACATCATCACGTGAATGCAAATCATACTAATTTTTTAACATGATTAACCAACTTATAATTTGATTACGATGCAGATTAAGGTAAACAGATCTGTTTTACTGCTCATGGCGAGCCTCGTCATTGCGGGATTACTCATACCCGGAGCATTAGCAGCAGATAATGCAGTTTCCTCAGTGAATCAGAGCGGAAATATCTCTATTGACGACCTGATGGCAAAAAATCCGGATGCTCTCCTTATATATGCCGGAGCAGGCCTCAAAAAGCCAATGCAGGATATTGGATCCGCATTTACTAATGAAACCGGAATTCCGGTAATATTCAATTTCCAGGGATCCGGGGCACTTCTGACTCAGATGGATATCACCCATAAGGGAGATATCTTTGTTCCAGGAGGCACAGCAGACTATAAAACCGCCCAGGAAAAGAACCTTGTCTCAGGAGAGCCACAGTACCTGGCATATCATGTTCCGATGATCGCTGTTCAGAAGGGCAACCCCTTGAACATTGTAACTATCG
>JAZDKH010000388.1:0-2355 GCA_043803325.1 Methanobacteriota archaeon
GTTGATGATGTAGAGGTCGAGATAGCCAGGGAATATTGGATTGATTTCCTCCTTATATGCAGAAAGGTTCAGGGCGGTAATGTCACTTCCTGACTCTGTATATGAATCTGATAATCGTTTTAGAACCATCTCCATTTCATAATCATACCGTGAATCGTAGAGGTTTAATGCTTCATAGAGGACGTTGACTGAATGGTTGAGAATAAAATCAGTTCTCTCTACCTCACTAGTAAATGCCTGTGATTTGTCATCTGCCACGTAACTATACTGGATGAACGATAAACATCCGATGATAATGATGAAGATGAGAGAGAATATTACCATCAGAAGATTGTTCAACGAGTATTTACGGATAGGCATTGCTATTGCATATATCGTTTGTGACAAGATCCCTTAAACTCTTTTTATTTAATCTTTATCTAAAAAAACTGGATAAACAGGGAGTTCTATCCCACTTATTATCAAACACTTGACCGATAAGATAGGGCATAACCCCTGAAATAAATTGATGACCCCGGGAACAGAGGTCGATTTGGGAGGTGATCTCATCCTGAAGGAATAATAGTCCCTTCTCTTCAAGCTCTGTCCTTGCCTGTGTAAGAAAACCTCTGATTGTCGCTTCATCCATTTCTGGATGAAATTGAAGTCCGATAACATGAGAATTGTACATAAAGGCCTGATTATTGCAGGTTTCTGCAGAATACAGGTGAACTGCTCCCGGTGGAATCTGAAAGGTATCCTGATGCCACTGAAATACGGTTAAGGTATCAGGGAAGATCTCTGATTTGGCTGTTTCCCCCTGTTTTGATACGATGGGAGAGATTTCTGCTACTTTGTATACCGTATGCCACCCGTATTCCGGGACAGATGAACGTGTTATAATCCCCCCAAGTACTGAAGAGATGAGCTGACCACCAAGACAGATACCTAATACCGGTTTTTCAAGATCAATAACCCTCCTGATAAAGGCTTTTTCCTCAATGAGCCATGGATAGATCTCCTCTTCATAGATGTTCATTGGCCCACCCATGATTATGAGAAGATCCACCACCGCCGGGTCTGGGAGAAGATCGCCTTTATGGAGTTTTATTGTGTGATGAGATACCTGGTGTTCATCAAGCCATCGTGATATGAATACCGGATCCTCAAATAGTGCATGTTCAAGTGAATAAACCTGTATCATGGTTATTCCTTTCTAAGTCAATTTCTGACTGGATAATACCTGAAGATCGAAATACACATGAACCTGGTAGTTCAATCATATTAGAATGAAACCGGTACTTCTTGCACTTATTATAAGCCTGGTGCTTCTCTCCTTTCCGACAGGAGCAGAAACCCTCTCTACCGGAGGGCCATACACCATTGGTGAGATGCTCTCTATTCAAGGAGAGACTAATTTTAATACTGATAATAACGTTTTAGTCGAGGTATATCCTTCATCGTTCGGACCGACCAGCAAGTATGATCCATCGATGACCGGGGGTGGATCGATGGTTGTTCCCGTAGTTACAAGAGGTTCCGGCCTCTTCTCATGGATTGCAAACATCAGTTCAGCAGGATGGAAGCCGGATCAATATATGGTCAGAGTTGAAGTGATTGGCAAAAATTATCGTGAAACAGCGCTTGTCACCCTGACCGAGAATCAAAGCACTCAGCAGACACAATTGCAGCCATATGGGGGGGCATCTAATACCTCAGCATCAGAGACTATGAGTACTCCTAAACCGACATTGACGCAGAAAATAGCATCTATGGATACACAGGAACAAGCGTTAGCACCTGTTGATTCTGCAATTCCTGTACCGACACAGACCCGTCAAAGTCCAATATCAATAGGGTTTATTATTTGCTCACTGGGAGCGATTGGCTTTATAGCAGGAAAGCGGCGAGGGTGAATTACTCACCGACAAATTCTTTTATCTGAGCTTTAAAGAATGCTTCAACCTCGATCATTGTCTCTTTCTTTCCTCTTGCAGCAATAAGATTTCTTACATCTCCGTCCATATTTGCAAAATTCAACCGTTCGGGAGATTCTACGAGTTCTACATCATATTTATTGATAATATCGCGGATAATTGCCCGGGGAGTACCGGGAGGAAAGACAAGATCATAGAGTTGTGGTCCTTCATTCTCAACCATAGGGTACTGTAAACAGCCCAAAGGAATGAGGATTGTTATTTGTATTTCAGATCTCAGAAAAATTTCTTTTATAATCTGTAAGAATTGAAGGGTGTAAAGGGAGAAAACACCTTTAATTTCTGGAAAAATATACCCTTGAATTTTTTATCTGCCTATGGTAATTCTTCGGGACATGATGCATTTGCCCCCTCTGACACCACCTATTGGGTTGTTGGT
>JAZDKH010000389.1:0-2443 GCA_043803325.1 Methanobacteriota archaeon
CCAGGTCAGACGGGCCATCGCAGAACTTGATGTAGATATTCTTACTATGAACCTCGGGATGAAAGATATCATCCTGTCTGATAATAAATCAGAGCAGCAACAGATCATTCAGGATATAAACATTGCAGAAGCAAATGCCAACCAGAAGTTTGAAATTTTGAATGAATTATATCTGGGTCCCAAATCTGATATTGAGACTGCATACTCCGATTTTGTTAGGTGGAAACCGATTCGGGATGAGATTATCCGGCTTCTCCGTGAAGGTGATCGCAATGAGGCAACGAGCCGGGTAAAACCTTCTGGTGTTGGGGGTACACAGGTTTCCAGGATTATTGGCGATCTCAAAGTAGTGAGTGATTTCGCTATGAATAGAGGTGATTTGTTTTTCCAGTCAGCCGAGGAGCACAAGAATGACCTCACCCTGCAACTTGGTATTTTGCTTGGAGTCATTCTCCTCTTGTCGTTTTGTGTCAGTTATCTCCTTCTGAGAGGGATTCGCAGGCCGATCAGGGAACTGACCGTCGCGGCAGAGGAGTACCGAAAGGGAAAGTTCGATGCCAGGAGCCGGTATGAATCAGCCAATGAGATTGGAATACTCTCCGGTTCGTTTAACAACCTTGTTGATACTATCCAGGTTGAGATGCAGAGCAGGGAGAATGTTGCCAGAGTCTCCGAAGTAATGCTGAGGGAAGAGGATCTCCGCTCTTTTTCCCAGGAACTCCTAAAGATCCTCCTCCAGTATACGAGTTCACAGATTGGAGCGATATACCTGCTCAACGCAGAGAAGACAGAATATACCTTGTATGAATCTATCGGGCTCTGCTCATCTTGTCAATCTTCCTTCTCGGCCAGTGCTATGGAAGGGGAATTTGGAAATTCCCTTGCTACCTGCCAGATTCAGCTGATAAAAGAGATATCTGAAGATACCTCCTTTGTTCTTTCTACGGTCAGCGGTGATATCAGGCCCCGGGAGATTATAACCATTCCAGTCTGTGGTGAAAAAGAAGTCACCGCCATGATCTCCCTCTCCAGTGTTCAGGTCTATTCTCCTCAAACGATTCGCCTGGTTCATGATCTCTCTGATATCCTGACTGCACGATTCAACGGGGTACTCGCTTATGCAAAGATCCGGGATTTTTCAAGTACCCTTGAGAGTCAGAACCGGGAGCTCACATCACAATCCCGTGAATTACTCTCCCAGACTCACGAGCTAAAAGAGCAGAACATCGAACTGGAGGTGCAGAAGAAGCAACTGGATGAGTCAAACCAACTCAAGAGTGTCTTTCTCTCGAATATGAGTCACGAGCTCAGGACGCCGCTCAACTCGGTGATAGCGCTATCTGGCGTCCTTAGTCGACGGCTGCAGGGTTCTATCCCTGACGATGAGTACAGTTATCTTGAGGTTATTGAGCGAAATGGCAGACTTCTTCTCTCTTTGATCAATGATATTCTGGACATAGCCAGAATCGAAGCAGGAAGGGAAGAGGTCTATATTAGTAGTTTCTCAATGCAGGGATTGATCACTTCCGTTCTCGAAATGATCGGACCTCAGGCAGAGGAGAAAAACCTCATCCTGAATAATCTCGTGGATAGTAGTATTCCTCCAATTACCAGCGATCTCTCTAAATGTCAACATATTTTACAGAACCTAGTAGCTAATGCGGTGAAATTCACAGAGATTGGTACTATTACCTTATCGGCAACGGTGACTGATGATAACCTTCAGATTGCTGTGACTGATACCGGCATTGGTATTTCTGAGGAGAAACTCCCCTATATCTTTGATGAATTCAGACAGGTCGATGAACGGATTGGTCGGAAGTATGGAGGAAGTGGACTTGGGTTGTCTATTGCAAAGAATTATGCCCGACTCCTGGATGGAGATATAACCGTTACGAGTACACCTGGTATCGGTTCTACTTTTACCCTTTCGTTGCCACTCACTCTCGATATAGAGTTTTTTGTTCACCCCCAGGAACGAAGTGGAACATCTCATCATTTAATTTCCAGTCAATCCAGAGGATCACCTGGAGAGAAGAAAACCATTCTTTTGGTGGAAGATAATGAACCTGCCATCATTCAGGTACGGGATCTTCTCGAGGAACAGGGATATCAGGTCTGGGTGGCAAGAGACGGAAAGGAAGCCCTTGAACTGGTAAAACTCACCCTGCCTGATGCCGTGATCCTGGACCTGATGATGCCAGAAGTTGACGGCTTTACGGTCCTGCATATGATCCGCAGTCAGGAGAAGACCGCTCTGCTTCCAGTGCTCATCCTGACGGCGAAACATATCACAAGGGAAGAACTTGCGTTCCTTAAAGGAAATCATATCCACCAACTAATTCAGAAAGGAGATATCAACAGATCCGGACTTCTTGCAATTGTTAAGAGTATGGTATCTGTTCCACAGGAAAAAGAGACAAAGGTTGCAGAAAAATATTCC
>JAZDKH010000390.1:0-3115 GCA_043803325.1 Methanobacteriota archaeon
CTGCCCAGATCGATGGAAAATTTCCCTCATCAAGAATTGGCGAGAGGAAGAACTGGGTCATTCCACGAGACCTCTTTCCAGCTCTCCGGTATGAAGGTAACACAGAGGCAGAACGTCAGTTATTTTATGTTGCCATTACCCGGGCCCGGGATCTGGTATGCCTGAGCTGGTACGAAGAAGAAGGCGATTCCGGTATGCAGCCATCCCAATTTATCGAAAATGAGATTGGAAGTGAACAGGTCATTCCTCATTCATATACCCGGCCTGTTCCTGCAGTATCGTGCCAGGCACCGAAGCCTGATGCCGAACTTCATTCATTTCCTGCAAAAGATCTCATACTCTTTCAGCAATGTCCATACCGGTACCGCCTGAATAAAGAATGGGGTTTTCTACCCGGTCTCTCTCCAGATCTCGGATTTGGAAATGCTCTCCACTTCTGTCTTGGAGAGATCTCAAAACTTTTGAAACAGGGAATGTCTGTAGATCAGGCTGTTGACCAGTCGATTGAGTCCGGGTTCTTTTTGCCATATGCTGATAGGAACAGATTCGAGGGTATGAAACGGGTTGCACGTGAACGACTTTCGTTCTACGCGAACCGGAAAAAAGAAGATCTTCTCCGGGTTCAAACAACCGAGTACCGGATAGAGTTTCCGGTAAGAAACGGGACCATCATCGGGAAGATTGATGTTATGATTGATTCACCGGGAGGGCTGGAAATACAGGATTACAAGACATCTGATGAGGTGATTGCTCCTGAAGCGGCCAGGCTGCAGGTGAAGATCTATGCATATGGACTCCGACTCCTTGGAAAACCAGTGTCATCCGGTGGGGTTACGTATATCGAAGATGCCAGGGTTGATCCGGTTCCGGTCCAGACCCAGGAGATAGATGGGGTCCGGGAGGTTGTTGAAGGGCTCATCGATCAGATCCAGGAGAAGAAGTTCCCGGGTAAACCCGGGAAACAGTGTGGTGGGTGTGATTATTTCCAGATATGCAGGTTCCGGTAGAGATTTCAGGTGAGAAACACCAAAAAGATGGGGATGGTATCAAGGTAATAATATGTCTAATCTTAGAACGTGACGAAGAACGAAAAATATTCTATGAAATACCTTACTACAGACATACTTCAAACTCTTCGAGCGTGATTCCTGCTAGTTTTAATGCAAATCGGAGAGTTCCTGTAGCTAATTCATCATGCATGGGAATAACAGTCCCAACTTTTCCTTCAGGAGTACTTTTTGAAAGGCGTACATGACTACCCTTTCTGCCAGATATCTCAAACCCGAAATTCTTACAGAGAATTTTTATTGCTTCTGCTCCGGAAACGGGTTTATTGGGTGGCAACAGATGCTACCTCAAATGTGGTAATCAGACTCCGGGATATAGGGGAAAGAGGAAACTCCTCCAGATATAGTTCGGTTGCTTCTTTGAGATTTTCAATTGCTTCCTCTATAGTATTCCCCTGGCTAACCGTTCCGGTTTCAGGGCAGAGTGAGACGAATAATTCTCCCTCACTATGTATTATTGCTGTTAAGGTGTTCATTGTTCACCTCTCTGTGTAATAATGAAAGATCCCATGTACCATTCTTAGGTCCCTAGACAGATAATGTTCATGTCTTCTATTCAAGGTTGTGAATTCGTATCCAGACCATTTTTTCCATGATACGACCCCGAGCTCCCGTAAGAAAGTATCTTATCGGTCTACTCCCTTATCCCGTATAATGACAGTCATTTCAGCCTGTTATGATGTAAACACTATTTGCATAGTGGTATTATTTACTTTACCCTCTCCATGCGAATAAAAGTCAAATGGGTGAAAGGATTGAGATTTAATAGAATTACGTACCGAAAAAACCCGGCCTGGGTCTCTTCGTTCCAGTTCATATCCCGGCCCCTGATCTTCTGGTACTGGTTATCATTTCAGGTATGAGCCTGTCTTTTTTCATGGGGAGGTCTCATTCTCAACTATCTGAACCAATGTTGTGAATTGATAGATACTGGGATTTCTTCCCTTTCCTTCCCTGATTATTTCAAGTATGCCCGCTTCACGAAGTTTTTGTAGAATCCTCTTTCCGGATTCAGGAGGGATTTGTGATATTTCCATAAAATCTGGAGAAGATACAATGGGTCTTTGAAAGAGGGCATCTATCACGGTGATTGAGTATTGAGACCTGATTACCTGTGGTATTATACCCTTCATCGAATCATAGAGGGATACAATGTCTGAAACACGGGTGATATTGAGAAGTGCCTGGGTACGGACGGCATTCAGAAAATAGGAGATCCATCCGTTGAGGTCTCTTGATTGTGAGATCTGCCGTAACCTTGTATAGTATTCTTCTCTGGTCAAGTCAAAATATGCACTGATATAGAATGCAGGATATGAGAGAAGTTTTTTTTCCATGAGAAAGAGGGGTACAATCATTCTGCCGATTCTTCCCTTTCCGTCACAAAAAGGGTGTATGATCTCAAACTGACCTTTCAGAATTGCAAGCTGGACAAGGGCATCCTTTTCAGGTCCGATGAGATACTCTACCCAGTTTTGGATCATCTTTGGAAGTAACTCAGGAGGGGGAGGGATATAGGTTGCCTGCTCAATGGGTGCCCCGATTGGGCCAATGTAGTTCTGAATATTCCGGACACTTCCACCATATGGACTCCCTCTTCCCCCCCTCCAGAAGAATAGCATGTAGGGAAAGAATGAGATCCCAAGAGAGATGCCCGGTTTTTATTCTCTCCTGTGCATGACTGAGTGCTTTCTGATAATTCATGACCTCTCTGATATCCTGGCGTTTTTCATCCGTTTCTGCTGATTTTCCTGCTTCAAAGAGAAACAGGTCTCTCATGGTTGCCTGTGTTCCTTCTATCCGGGAAGATATGACTGCCTCCTGAGTGATAAGCGGGGTGAGGAGGAGATCCGGGTTCTGTATGCTTTGGAGCAGACCGTCAAACCTGGCTAAGGCTTCGTTTGCAGCACCGATGAGAGGAATATGGCTGATCCAGTCAATATCTGATGGCGACAGGGGTTCTGGTATGAACGGTTCAGGTTTTATGGATGAACAGGTATTTGTGGGTCACCAGATACCAGCAAGATTGTTAGCGGATCATCTGGACA
>JAZDKH010000391.1:0-4064 GCA_043803325.1 Methanobacteriota archaeon
CCCCTGATACAGATCAGGAAATGCAGGACAATCCCAATAATGATCTCCGGGTATCTCCCGATGAACTGTATCCTGTTGATTCGTTAAATCCAGACGATATTATCCCCTCTGTTGAACCGGGACTCTCACAATCCGCTTCTATCAGGAAGCTGGAACCTGAAATGGATGAGGAATCAGAAACAGATGTAGTGGAAGTGGATAGCGAGGTACACCGGGAAATCGCACCTGACAACGATCCGACGACTGTCCCTCCCTTGGTTGAAGAAGAATCCGTAATCGAGATTATCGAAGAGGATCCAAAGGCATTCCTCCGGAAAAGTCACGCTAAAAAAGTAACCCCTGCTGCACCCACTGTTGCCGAAACAGAGGCCGGATATGACGAGAAGATCATCTCGGTTGATCAGATAACCGATTTCTCGGGTCTTATCCTTCCCAAAGGGGCCACATTCAAGATTGAAGAGCTTAATCTGCATGGACGCATCAATGTGTTTGAAAAGACCGGCACTGGTGCACTACCTCCGGAATTTGCCGAGATCTGGAAACGTGAATTCTCTTCTGTCGGTTTTAAGGATCTCGACATCGATGGGGAGATCGCGTTCGGAAAGGAAAAACCCAAGGTTGTACCCAAAACGTTCAGTCTGGCTTCTCTTTTCAAGGTGATCGCCTCCGAACAGGAAACCTACGATCCCGCGAAACACGGTCCGCTTGTTGATATTGTTTTCCAACCTGACCCGGGTGTTGAAGAGATGGAGATGTATCCGGTCAATGAACCTTATGCCTATATCCGGATCACGTATGATCATTCGACTCATGAGTACACCTACCACGTACTCGAACCTGTCCTCACCGATGCAGAAAAAGAGCTGTTGGTCGAACTCAAAGAGCGTCTTTTCGATACACTCGATATCAATACCAAAGATATCTCCAAAGAGGAAGCCAAGCGTAAACTCCGGGCTTCTGCGGATGATATAATTACTGATTTCGGGATCAAACTTGCACCTGAACAGCGCGAGAAGATACATTACAGCATGTACAAGGATTTCCTTGGCGATGGCCTGATTGATCCGATTATGCATGATAAATATATCGAGGATATCTCATGCGATGGTGTCAATGTCCCTTTGTTTGCGTTCCATGCAAGCTACGAATCAATGAAGACAACGCTCTCCTATCATAATGCAGAAGAACTCGATTCCTTTGTCACGAAACTCGCCCAGAGGGCGGGCAAGTATATCTCGATTGCAGAGCCGATCCTGGATGCGACCATGCAGGATGGTTCCCGTATCCAGATGACCCTGGGGCAGGAAGTCACGGCTCACGGTTCCACGTTCACCATTCGTAAGTTCAAGGATGAACCGATCACCCCGACGGATCTTATTGAATGGCACACCTTTTCGCCGCTTGCGATCGCGTATATCTGGCTGTGTGTTGAGAATGGCAAATCTGCCATCTTTGCCGGCGGGACTGCATCCGGTAAGACCACGGCCCTCAACGCGATTTCCCTGTTTATCCCGCCGATGTCAAAGATCGTCACTCTCGAAGATACCCGTGAAGTGAAGCTGCCCCACCCGAACTGGATCCCCAGTGTTACCCGGGATTCGTTTGATACTGCCGGCAGGGGGGAGATCAATATGTACGAACTGTTGCGGGCTGCAATGCGACAACGTCCTGAGTACATCATTGTGGGTGAGGTCCGTGGCAAGGAATGCCAGACACTCTTCCAGGCAATGAGTACCGGTCATATCACGTACTCCACAACGCACGCAGATTCAGTAGCCAGTGTCGTGCATCGTATCGAAAATCCTCCCATGGATGTACCGCGAAACATGCTTTCTGCCCTTGACTTTATCGCCATCCAGGTCCAGGCGCGGGTCGGCGGAAAACGTATCCGGCGGAACAAGCAGATTGTAGAGATCCTCGATATCGATCCAAGGACAAATGAACTAATTACAAACGAGGTCTTCAAGTGGCGATCTGCAACTGACGAACACACCTACTCCGGGAAATCCTATCTCTTAGAAGAGATCATGGAATCAAAAGGATGGAGTGAGACCCGGATGCGGGAAGAACTCAAACGGCGGCAGGAAGTGCTCGAATGGATGAGGATCAAGAAAATCCGCCACTATAAGGATGTAGCAAAGATCCTCATCTCCTATCACCGTGATCCCGAAGCAGTCATCGAGAAAGTGAGGAAGGACCTCTATGAATAGTTATGAGCGGTTCTGCTTCAACCTGCTCGGCAGCCGGATGAAGGGGAAGCGTGAGGAGTATGCACAACTGAGAAATGATCTCATTTCTGCACGGTTCAAGACCTCATTTGAGGCATACCTTTCCACGGCTTTTTTCAGCTCCATTATTGTTGGTTTTTGTGCGGCAGTTGTAATCGGGTTGTTTACCTGGATTTTAAAACTTCCTACCCTGATCCAGTACAAGGGGGCCGTGCCCGGTCCACTGGTTGCGCTCTCCGCATACAGCCTGATCCTCGGAACCATATTTGTCACTATTTTTTCCCTGCTGGTTTTTGGAGGACTTACGTATGTTGCGTTCATCCTGTATCCCGGTCTTGAGGCCGGGAACCGGCAAAGGAATATCGATGCCACCTTACCCTATGCAATCAATTATGTGACTTCAATGTCCACTGCCGGCATCACACCTGCAGAGGTATTCCGGTTGCTGGGGGACAGTCCGATCTATGGCCAGAGTGCCGTTGAGGCGAGGTATGTCGCCCGGGAGATCGATATCTTCGGGCGGGACCTGATCGATGCACTCCGGCTGGTGTCTGCCACAACTCCCAGTAAACGGATGAAGGAGTTTTTGCAGGGTGCAATGGCAAGTATCTCGAGCGGTGGTAACCTGACCCAGTATTTCCGGACAAAATCTGACCAGTATGCAATTGAGAACCGGCAGACGCAGAAACTGTTTCTGGATACTCTTGGGCTGATTGCAGAATCATACGTGACCGCGATGGTTGCCGGTACACTGTTCTTGATTATCCTGCAGTCGATCATGTCGGTGCTTTCCGGGGACAACAAACCGATGTTCCTGTATGCAATTGTCTATATTATGATCCCTCTCGGGAGTATTGCATTTGTGATAATGATCAGTTCCATGACCCCGGAGTCCTGAAATGGGTATCAAAGATCGCCTCAACAATCTCCTGCACCGTCGCACGACCAGCTCCCTGCCCATTATTTCTGCGGAGGGGAGTGCTGATCCGGACACAAATGACAGTTTCAAAAATTTCGTACCCGGTGAAACGGGCTCCTCATTGCCGGTTAAATCGCTGGATGAGATTACGCCGGATTATGAATCTCCGGAAATCACCCGGAAACTGGAGCATGACCGGCAGACCCGTGAGGGTATCGGCAGGTTCCTCAAACACCCGCTTCAGGTACTCACAGAAAAACCGATCAATATCCTTGCCCTCTGTATCCCCTTAAGTATCATTGTTTTTATTGGCGGTTTTATTTTCAGTGTGAGATCGTACGGGATGCAGGTACTTTTCAATTCTACGGTAGTGGATGATTTTGCCGTCTTAGCCGTACTCATCGCCATTGTTCCCCTTGCCCTTCTCGATCTCAAAGAGCAGTGGCGGGTGGCAAACCTGGAAAATGCCCTGCCGAATTTTTTCCGGGATCTTGCCGGAATGAATGATTCCGGCATGACGCTACCCAATGCAGTACACCTCGTCGCTGCGGCAGAATATGGGTCACTCACCCCCCATATCAGAAAACTGGACAACGAGATGTCGTGGGGTGTTGGTTTTGTCGAATCACTCTATCGTTTCGGAAAAGGACTCGGAACTCCTGTTGCAGATCGGAGTGTTGATCTGATCGCAAAGGCGAGCAAGGCCGGGGGTGATGTCAGTGAAGTACTACGTGCAGCAGCAAAGGATACCTATGAAGTGGTCAACCTCCAGCAGGAACGCAGTAACAATATGCTGATCTATGTTATCATTGTCCTCGTCTCGTTTGCGGTCTTCCTGTTCGTTATTGCGATCCTTGTCTCATCATTTCTTTCAACGATGGCAACAGCCGGTGCTACCGCGGTTGCTTCCGGGGCAA
>JAZDKH010000392.1:0-4552 GCA_043803325.1 Methanobacteriota archaeon
CCCTGCAGTATAACATTCCTGTACTGCATCTGCAACCTGGGGGCGGACTGGGTCAGCAAATCCGACAAATCCCAGAAATGCGAACTCGAAATCATGCTGCACTTCAGGGAGTTCTGAGAGTATAAAAGAGGATCTGGCCACTCCGAGGACACGGAGCCCTTTCGCTGCCATCGTATTGATATCTATTGCAAGTGCCTGCCGTTTCTCCTCATCGAGATGGCAGAGATCAACAATTGCCTCAGGAGCCCCTTTTGCAGCGATAATATAATCATTGCCGTCAGGAGATCGCCACACATTAGACATTGCAAGGAGTTTAGGTGATAGGGGATATTCTACGATGAGCTCCCAGCCGGTATGGATGTGTTCAGTCTTCCCGAAATCTCCATCCCGAAGCTGGACCAGTGCCTTCTCCATGAGATCAAATGGATCTTTTTTACAGGCCAGAATGGCGAATTCGACGAGTTGATGACAGATATCAGGTACTGAGTTTTCTTCCCTGGTATCCTGCTCACACATCTGCCCTTCGGCGAAGAAGGTATGAATCGTCATCCTGTTCTGGGTGAGGGTGCCGGTCTTGTCCACACAGAGCACGGTTGCAGAACCAAGCGTTTCTATTGCATGTACCTGACGGGTGAGAACATTTTTCTGGGAGATTCTCCATGCACCCAGAGCCATGAATATGGTCAGCACGACCGGGAATTCTTCGGGCAGGATTGCCATCGCGAGGGTTATTCCTGCGAGGAGTCCGGAGATCCAATCGTTCTGATAGAGGCCATACACCACTACAATAATGAGACACAGAATAAGGCCCACGATAGCGATCGTCTTGACGATCTGTGAGATCTCACCTTTGAGCCTGGTCTCTCCCCGCTCTACGGTCTGGAGGACCGTGCCGATCTTGCCCATCTCGGTCCGTGCCCCGGTTGATCTGACTTCTGCCAGACCCTGGCCCTGCACTACCATGGTCCCGGAGTAGAGAAAGGGCTGGTCGTCACCACCCGGCCTCTCTACCTGTGCCCCTTCACTCCATGCGATCTTGCGGACCGGAATCGATTCTCCGGTCAGGAGTGATTCATCGACTGACACATTGTTTGAGGTGAGGAGGACTCCATCAGCCGGTACCTGGTCTCCTTCAACCAGGATGAGTATATCCCCGGTTACTACTTCCCGACCGGCAATTCGTCTCTGCTGCCCGTCCCGGATCACGAGGGCCCGGGGACTTGAGAGATTTCGCAGTGCTTCTAATGCCCGCTCGGTCTTCTGCTCCTGGTACACGGTGATGCCGATGATGACAAAGACAAAACTCAGGAGCATAATGCCCTCGGTAATGTCACCGAGGATAAAATAGATGAGGCCGCTTGCGACCAGCAGAATAAACATCGGCTCTCTGACTACGTCGATGATGATACTAAAAAACCCGTGTTTATCTGACTCAGGGAGTTCATTGTACCCTTCAATCCTGATTCTTTCAAGAGCTTCTCCACTTGAAAGACCTTTAACAGAGTCTATATCAAGGGCTGGCATTATTGAGTTCCTCTCTCAATGGACAATATGTTTCACCTATTATGCAGATCGGGCCTTCCCTTGCATGAATTTGACCTGGGTACTGGTTGACGGTATCCACGATACTATTCGTAGGTAAACCACCTATGCAATTGTGATGATATAAGGGGTTCGGTTGGCATGAGAATTCTCGAAAGAATCCCTTTCTTGGGTTTCTTCATCTCCATGGAAAGAAACTTCTTAAAGATAATATCAGAACCAACTTTGAGATGCCTGAAATCTTCTCAAAAAAAGATGTTATTTCCAGGTCACATTCGCTGCATTGCGGGTAGGTACATTCTTGTACTGGGATCTCGGATACCCGATCATCATGGCATAGTGTGACTTGTGATCTGCCGGCAGACCAATACTCTGCATCAGTTCAGGTGAAGAGTCGAGGGCAATCTGGGCAATCCCTGCCCAGCAGGTGCCCAGTTCAAACACTGGAGCAATGAGGTCAAGATGGGTCATGGCGATGACAGCATCGACATACCCGACTGGATTATCTTTGTGACTGTATGCAAAGACAAGATGAGGGGCTCCATGACAGATTTTATCATCTCCCTGTTCCCATGCACCAATGAACATGGGGAGTATAGGTGCCAGAGGATGGTTTGGTTGTTCCTTTATGACAATACGGGCCCAGTCGATAACTTTTGCAACTATATCTCTGACCTCCTCAGGTTTCTGGATGACCAGCCAGTTGACTGACTGCCCGTTCATCCCGGTTGGGGCATACCTGATGATATCAAAGATCTGTTTAAAGACATCTTTTGGAACTTTCTTCTTTTTATACTCCCTGATAGACCGTCGGGTCATGATGAGTTTGCTCAACTGACTGATTGTTGGGAGTGACTCTCCGGAAAGGTCAGGAACCGGCCCGGCGCCCGGATAGGTGATTGATATAGCTCCCTCCGGGCAGATAGCACTGCAGTGGCCGCATCGGCTGCAATAAGGGGCAGCGTCAGGGTTCACTGATGCGATATCTTCTTTGAGTTCAAGGATACAATACGGGCAGGCCTGGGTGCATATACCACAGCCGGAACATTGGGAAGCGTCAATTAGAATTTCTGTCATGGTTTACCTGTTGGATGTTCTGATACTGCTCTCGGGAGATCTGATATCCGTAATTGTCACTTGGTGATGAGATTCTTTCCTATCTGGTACGCGTTTTGCATCAGATCCGGATATTCAGAGACACGGGGTTTTCTTCCGGCGTCGAGATTAGGTGCGATGAGACGATCCCGCATATCAAATCCGAGAATTCCAAGCATATACTCGAGTGAATCCATTGCCCCTATAAATAAGGTTGTATCAGGCTGGTTTTGTGTATATATGGCAGATACCGGAATCTTAAAGGGGAGATGGCTCCCAAGATCGAGCGAGAGGTACGGAAAGAGCCGGTCAAGCCAGAGTTTGGTCTGCCCGGTCACTCCTCCGAAGTAGATCGGGGTTGCGATAATAAGGCCGTCAGCATGATCGATAGCATCATAACATGCCTGCATATCATCATTTCTGGTGCATTTGATATTTTCCTCCTGTTTACAGGCATAACATGCCTGGCAACCGGAGAAGGTCATCTCATTCAGGAAGAAGAATTCGGATGAGATACCTCTGCTTGAAAGACCCTTCTCCACTTCTTTGGTAAGGGTATGGGTGTCCCCACCTTTGCGGGGACTGCCGATAATGATGGGGACATACGTCATATGAGCACCTGGATTATACCCGTTCAGACAGGGGGATTCCCCCGACACCGATAGCATCCACCGGGTATTCTTTGATAAGAACAACAAATGTTGGTTCAGGGATCTTGGTAATTTCTGATGCGGTCTTGGTGAGTCTTTTGATCAGTTCTGATTTCACTTCTGTACTGACTGGTCCGAGGTGTCCGGCTGATACCTACTACACATTTATTTTGTCTCATAATTCTCAACACTATACATTAAGTAGTGACTATATTAATAATGCACCTATACAAAACATATAGTCTGTTACTATTTGTATACTATGAATCAGAAAGATCACCCATATCATTGCCCGGTTGAAGCGGCCCTGGTTGTTATCGGGGGAAAGTGGAAGGCCCTCATCATCTGGCAACTGAAAACCGAAACGCTGCGATTTACTGAGATTATGGATAGACTCCCGATGGTAACTCCCCGTATGCTGACCAAACAACTTCGTGAGCTTGAGGAGGATGCAGTTATCACCCGGAAAATATATCCTGAGGTTCCTCCTCGCGTCGAATACACCCTGACCGGTCTTGGTCTCTCGGTCGTGCCGGTGCTTGAAGATCTCTGCACATGGGGCGGGGAATATCTGACAACCCATGGATGCCCCCTGCCGAAGAAGCATTGTAAAACCGCGAATCAGGATCCAGAATAATCAGCGATACCCTTCTGGATCCCATAGACATCCGGGTACTGCTCATCTTCTCCTCCTGAATATCATACATAAGTAGAAATATGAGTGTGTTCCTCTATTCACGAGGGGTTGCATGGATACAGGGATACTTTCGCTCGGGATGTATCTGAACTGGTTTCAGAATATCAGTATTCTGGTTGTGCTGATACTTCTGTACAATTACATACCCGCTCGGATATTTATAAAACGAGATATTTATTTCTCCGTTCTTGTGGGTGCTATCTTCAGTTTTGCTGTTATTATGGCAATACTCATCCAATGGACTGAGACTTCTCATTCAAACATCGGACTTAACGCGATATTAATTCCCCTGGCAGGAATAACCGGAGGTATTGTTTCTGCAGGGATCATCACTGGTTTTCTTCATACGCCGTGTTTCCGCAGATTCCGGCGCGCTTTCCCGGGATCCCATTCGAAGAGCAACGACATTCCGCGTCCTCGCTCGCGAGAAGTATAGTGCTCTCGACGATCAAGCGGCAACAGATGCACCCCCTCAGCCGCCGAAGTCGGGGGGCAGGGCGTCGACGAGGCGGACGGTCTCGAGGCTGACGCGGACGACTTGGCCGATGAGGCGGACGATGTACTCGGG
>JAZDKH010000393.1:0-3589 GCA_043803325.1 Methanobacteriota archaeon
CTTTCTCGTTCCCAGGATGGCAGATATCATGGAGAAACAGTGGCAACCACCGGGATGATGGTCTGGGACATGCGGAATATGGCAAAGAGCGTTGTTGATTGAAATAACGGGTGCATACCAATGATATTAAAACCATTCAAACGAGAGTCGATAATTCCCCTTCCAATTACCTTTATCTCAACGGTCAGTAATGAAGGAGTCCGCAATATCGCCCCCTATTCCTGTGTGATGCCGGTTCTTCGCCCGCTTGACCTTGTCTGTATTGCTACGGCAAAGAAACGCGACACACTTGACAATATCAGGGATACCGGTGAGTTTGTGATAAACATGGCAGGAACAGACTTTTATGACAAGGTGATTCCTACTGCAAGATATTCTCCGTCTGAATCTGACGAATTTGGACTTGCCGGTCTTGCAGAAAAACCATCGGTCGTTGTCAGACCTCCCGGTATTCAGGGCTGTTATGCATGGATGGAATGTAAACTTGATAAGTTATTCGAGGAACCCCAATACATCCTTATCATGGGAAAGGTCGTTCACCTTGAGATGAAGGATGAACTATATCATCCGGATGGCTCTTGGGATGTGGAAAAGGCCAGCCCCCTGATGATGACTGGTTCCAACAGCGGGATGCATTACTGTACAGTTACTGATACCGGGAAGTATGATCCGTTCGGAGCCATGTTCCCAGACGGAACAGATCCCCTGTCAAAATCATACAAGGAATAGGTTTTTTATTCCCAACTTTCTTTTTTTCATCAGGAGAGAAACCGGTGAGAATCATTGCAAACCACCCAAATTTGTAAGCAGTTCTTCTCGTTCAAAAAATTTATTCAGTCCTGCTGAAGGCATACGTTCCGAGTGCAAACATGACACTATCAAACAACAGTAATACGGTGATATTAAGATACATCGGAAATAACCGGACCCACGTACCACCCATCATCGCCGTCCTGAGTGCGTCTACTCCATAGGTGAGTGGATTGATATAACTCACCCACAAGAGCCAGTGGATAACATTATTGGGAGAGAACGAGGCACCGCTGAGGAAAAACATCTACCGGTTGATGAAGGTCTGGATGAGACCAAACCCTTCAAAACTCCTGAGCAGGCTGGCAAAGGTAAGCCCGATGCAGACCAGTCCAAAGGTGATGAGGAGTATGATCGGCAGAGCCTTCAGAAAAAAATCCACCCGTACCCCTATCAGGAATGCAAACGGGAATATCACGATGCCCTGAGTCTTTCCATCTATCAAAAAGACATTCTGGATGTCGGAACCGGTACTGGGATTATACCCCTGAATCTGATTATCTAGAAAAGGGTGGGAAAATGTCTTTTAAAAATTCGTTTTGAAGGTAATCTCTCTTATACCGGGGCTGTTTTTCCCGGGGTAATTTGGGTCAGCTATTCGCGGGGAATGTTTTTAGAACCATTCTCTGGGATCTGCTGAAGGGGTATGACCACCGGGTTTCCATTACTTGGTCTTTGGACTTCGGCCTCTACCCCATACACCTCGGCGATGTGCTCCGGTGTCAGGACTTCACCTGGTGATCCTGCCACATGAATCTTCCCTTTTTTCATCAGAATAATCATATCTGAATACCGGGAAGCCATATTGAGATCATGAACCGCCATCAGGGCGGTAATTTCCTGCCTGGAGACCAGATCTGATACGATTCGCATGACATCAAGCTGATGCCAGACATCCAGATTTGAGGTAGGTTCATCAAGCAGCATAAGTTCAGTATCCTGGACCAGTGCCCGGGCGATGAGCACTTTCTGTTGCTGCCCCCCGGAAAGTTCGTTAAACTGGTGCAGGGCTATATCTTCCAGACCAAGGAGATCAATAACATCCCATACTCTCTCCTCGTCCTCTCCTGAACTCGCCCAACCAAGATGAGGCTGCGGGCCTATCAGGATCATATCAAAGACAGAGTGGGGAAAGTCCCGGACTGAACTCTACGGTACATACGAGATCTTTCTGGCCAGATCCTTCCGGTCCAGATAGGAGACATCTTCGCTATCAATCAGTATTCTGCCATCCAGGGGTGTCAGGATACGATCAACGCATTTCAGAAAAGTGGATTTACCAGAACCATTTGGTCCGAGTATAGATACCGGGGTTCCTTTTGGGATATCCATGCACAACTTTGAAAAGATCTGCTGGGATGGATATGAAAAATCCAGATTTTTAATGTCCAGTTTTATTTTCATTGCCAAATCTCCTTTCGTTTTCCTTTCATTACCAGGTAGAGGAAGAACGAACTCCAAGAAGTGCCGTCATTATCCCTGTTGGTATGATCGTAGGTCCGATGATGTTCATTGCCACAGCATCGGCAGCGATGAGCAGGCAGGCCCCCAGGACTCTGGATGCCAGAATGAGAATCCGGTGATCGGTACCGATCAGCATTCGTGCGATATGGGGGGCAACGAGTCCGATAAATCCGATTGTTCCGGTGAAACAGACAATGGTTGCCACAAGAACCGAGGAGATCATCATCATCAGCATTCTTACCCGGTTTACATCTACCCCAAGGCTTTTTGTAGAATCATCACCGATAGTCATCAGGTTAAGATCCCGGGCTTTAACAGGGGGATAGGGCAGCAGATGGCAAATATTCAGAGAAATAAACCCCATTTATTCCAGGAAAATGCCGAGAGATCTCCCACTCCCCACAGGGACATCAGCCTGGGATGATGTTCCTATCCACATCTCATTCCTCATTTAGCGATTTGCCTAAGTCAGTGTATGGTTGCCCGGTTTTTTGTGCTTTCTCTTATACCCCGTTGATCATCTATTTCAGGATAAGGATTATGGATACCCGATTCTTGAGACACCCATCTGATCAAAATGTCTATCCCCGGAGATTACCGAAAGACCATGCACGTGTGCAGTTGCTCCAATACATGCATCAGCCAATGAGATACCTGGTTTTTTCATCGTTCCTGTAATCAAAGAGATATTCTCATCCAGGGGGAGTGTCTTCATTTTTGAGCTGATAATCTGTTCAACTCTCTGTTTTGCAAGGTCAGATCCCTCCTGTTGAGCATACAAATACATAATCTCAGTGATGACCACGGTGGGAACAAATCCTGAACACTCATCATCGTCAACGGACCTGGTATATTCTCTGATCGTTTCCCAGCCGCTCTGTCGTTCAAAAAGAGTGACAAATGCGTGTGTGTCGAAGAGGAGATTGGGCATCAAAGGGTCCTCTCTTCCTCTCTCATTTCGAGGAGTTTCTGTAACAACCCCTTTCCCTCATCGATTCCTGATAAATCAGAGAGTCGTACGAGAGGTCTGATATGAATTCCCTGTGCATCATCTGTGAGAATGACTGTTTCTCCACCCTGGATCTGCCATTTCTTCCTAATTGTCACAGGTATAACAATCTGGCCTTTGTTGGATATTTTTACAAGCGTCACACTTTTTCTGATGTTTCTCCCTTATAACTAATAATTGTACCCTTTGTGATCACTATCTGCTCTCCCATGAGAGGATCATAGTTGTCAGTTCCCCGGGTAACTGGCATGTCCCATCCGGTCCGGTTATCCGGGATCTGAAATACTCTTCAATGGGCTTTCGATC
>JAZDKH010000394.1:0-7596 GCA_043803325.1 Methanobacteriota archaeon
CTGAAATATCCGGGAGTGTGAGAGGGATACATGGGATATCACGAAGGTCTGCAAGACGTGAAATCCCATGATAGTAACTCTCGCTACTGGTCCGCCTGGTATGGAGTGCCTGAACATACTCATTCAGATGAGACCTCACAGAAAAGAGCCGATCAGTCTGCAGCGCCCATCGATCACGGATCAAAGGATCCCGGGTATTTGCCAGATGACTAAACTGACGGATAACCTCACGTTTATTGCTTTTATTTGAATGGAGTTCAAGGCAAAACTGACCAAGACCTGAAGATTTCAACCGCTCATGCACTACATCCAGAGCAACTTTTTTTTCAGATACAAAAAGAATCGTTTTTCCGAGGGCTAGACAATGAGCAATGATATTGGTAATTGTCTGGGATTTCCCGGTGCCGGGAGGACCATACAGGACAAATGTACTGCCTCTACCGGCTGCTCTGACAGCACCCTGTTGTGATGAGTCTGCACTCAATGGCAGATACAGATCAGATGGCTTACAGATCTGATCCAACTTACCGGGTTCAGGAAACTCATCATTACTCCCATAAAATCCTTTTTCCGGATCATTCAGACCTGCTATCAGGGGGTGTTGGAGAAAGATATCACCATATGTCTCCAGATCCCGCCACATCAGAAACTTTGAGAACGAAAAATGCCCGATAACTGCCTTATCCAGGATCTCCCACCGGGCAATATCACGGACCTGATGTCTCAATGAAAGGAGAGTAAACCTAACATCAATCCCACGATCATTAAGCGGGAGGGGATCCAGACCTGATATAGAGATCCCATAGTCAACCTTCAGACGGTGGAGAAGAGTTACATTTATCCTGGCCTCCTCATCCCCCCGACTAACCATAAATCCTTCCTGATAGGATCTACGCTCCATCTCAAGTGGGATGAGAATGAGTGGTGCCATCAGACGAACATCAGAGTCAGAAGACTCGTACCATGCCAGAAACCCGAGGGCCAGAAAGAGGGTAGGTGCCCCGTTCTCGTTAATACTGTCCCGGGCGAGTTTATTGAGATGAAGCAACCGATCAGGCAGACTTTTCCCGGGAAGTGACGTGTATAGGCGATGTGCCAGAAACTCATCTCTCAGAAATTCCTGAGTATGATCTCGTGCATTATCTGGATATACTCCGCGTACATCCCTTTCTGGAAGGGAAAGAATACGAAATGAACGTCCATCTGCAAGAGCTTGTTCAAGTGAAGACAGATCCGGATGCAATATTTCCAGGTTCTGCCGTGATTCATGGAAGTTCAGTAAAGAATTCTTATTTGAAAGATCCAGAAGATGCCGCTTCCATGACTCAACCCGGTTCTCCGGAGTCACATCCGAACCCGGTAAAATCTCCGGTGCGGCAGGTTTTGCGTGAATCAGAGGTGGAATGCTCCCATTCATATCAGGATCAGGGATCAGATATTCCCTGATCTCTGTCTCTTGCTCTGGCAATACTGATACCGGGATCGGATGAATCCGATGAATGCCCGTCCGGGTCCGGTAGATATCGATGGCTACCCTGAACCGTGATTCATCAGTCAGGAATGCCTCCGCCATCCGTACAGATTCAGCAAAATTAATATGAGGATCCTGAGTCAGGGAGGTAGATTCAAAGATACAGATCTCGTGCAGTTCTACTCGTTTTCGAAGGGCGATAAGATCATCAATTACCGGATCAGAAAAAGACTCCTCATCAAGCCATACTCCACAAAACGCATGACCTTCCATGATGAAGATGAGTGGGTGAAGTCCGGCCTGCTCAAGACATCCGGCAAGAAGACAGGTCAGATCCAGGCAATTCCCGATACAGGCCTCCATGATACGGCCGGGAAGACGGATCTGCTGTCCGATTTGCTCAAATGATGCGGGAGCATGAGAGTAGACGATAGAACAGTTCTGTACAGCAGTATAGAGGGCTGAAGCCATCAGGTAGACATTTCTCCGATTCTGGTGGTACCCGGAGAGAGAACTGCCAGGAGACCACTGATTGAGGAGCAATCCGGCGGCATGATGTATCTTCTCAACCACCGGATGATTCGGGGTTACAAATGCTGCAAGAATCTCTGGAAGCGATTGAAGACCATTCCATTCATTAAACGCAAGGATGTCAAGACTAATGACCTTCCGGCCAAGAAGACCAGCCTCTCCATGTGCTTCAACTTTGAGAGAACCCCTGACACGCTCGATCTGAACTGCAAGAAATGCTGCACTGAAGATGAGATCCACCGAATGGAGAGTTAGTACATGCCCGGACTGAATCCTGGAAATATGAGTGGTATACTCCATCGTAAACCCGGGATCAGATAGTATGACTATCCGGATATCAGCAAGCGTCGTACGCCCGATGTTGGTGATATGGATAGCCTTTATGACGGGAACCCCGTTCTGCTGATACGCATAGTTCACAGAGGGGTCTGATTCAACCTCAATGACCTAAGTCTGTGGATTTATAACGTTTTTTCGTCAGCGCGGTTTTCCTAAACCTACAATAATCCACTCATTTTACAAATAAATCGAGGCCTGGCATCAAAACCTTTATTAGGCTGTAAGTTATAATTATAACTTACATGCACATTAAGAGAATTAAAAAGAAGAGCGGAATCTATTTGGCACAATATGAGTCCTATCGTGATGAAGATGGGAATGTAAAAACAAGATATTGTGGATATCTAGGGAAAGAAGGGGAGGAGAAGGGAGTGCCTCTTCCAAAAAAGTCAGCCCATGTGGAAACACCCCTCTATCCAAAAATCTCAAAGAGGGCAGGGGATGTCAAACTAATGTGGGCAATTGCCGAAGAAAAACTCAATATGCCCAGAATTATCGATGAAGTCTGTTGTGGAGATGGACATATTGGAGGCAAGACTCCTGGAAAAATATTGACTGCATGGGCAATCAACAAGGCTCTGAACCCAGAAAGTGCTGCAAATCTGCCCGAATGGGTAAATTCTACAGTCCTCCCAGATTTAATTGGTTTGCCTGGAGATTATTTCACGGATAGCGCCTTTTACTCCGCTCTCGACCGGGTGTGTTTCAAAGATACTACCGCAGACGGTCTAACTGATTTTAGTTCTTTAATTTCCGATGAACTTTACCGATTATGGAGAAAGAATCACCCGATACCCCCAACAGAAAAGGAAACACTGGCTTATGATCTCACTCCGGTCCTAATATTTGGAAACGGAGATGATTTAGGTGAAAAGGGGTATAATTCAAAGAAATCGAAGCAGAAACAGATCAATCTCTGTATTTTAGTCTCGAAATTCGATAAAGTTCCTGTTTCATATCACATACTGCCTGGGAGTTTTAATTCAATGTCATCTGTGAAAGATCTTCTGGTACAGTTGATCGATAATTCGTTTGAGCCCGGCACAATCATCTGGGATCGGGGAAATACCTCTGAAAACTCTGTAAAAGATATCGAACAGTTAGGGTGGAAATTGGTATGTGGGGTCCCGCGGGGTTCAGATGAAGCAAAAAAAATTCTTGAAGGCACCAATGTTCTCACAACGGTTACAAATCGGGTAAGAACTACTGGCTCCAGTGCATTATATGCGAAGAGAGGAGACGGATCATTATTCGGAAAGCAGAATGCAGGAGTCGTTTATGTGAATCTGGCAAAGCGAACCGAGATGATCGATGCAAGGAACGAACTGCTGGTCGAAATTGGCTATTTTTTGGATAACTTGAAGGAAGAACAGGGTGAATCATCAGAATCTAAATTAAAATCAAAGATTGAAGAAATTATTGGAGATTATGTGGAATTCTTCAAAATTGATATTATCAAAACTGGAAACGAATACTCACTGAATTGGGCATATAATGACGAAATAATTGAAAATGCGATTTCTTTTGATGGAAAATATCTACTATACTCAACAGATACTTCCATGAAAGCATCGGATGTGGTCAATGAATATGTGGGTAAGGATTTCGTGGAAAAATCATTCAGGACTCTTAAATCAGATTTGAAGATATCTCCTGTCAGGCATTGGAAAAATCATCGTATTAGAGCAATCTTTTTTGTGAACATGCTGGCTCTTTGGTTGAGAACTATTTGCGAATTTACTTTGAAACAAATCCCCAAAAATAAAAGAGATTACGAGTACGATGAACTTTTAAGGAGATTAAAACGAGTTCAATATGTCGAAATTGATTGCGATAATAAGGAAAAAACATTCTGGTACCTCAACAACTCTCAAAAGTTAGACGAACAGTTAAAGCTCATGGGGTTCAAAAATTTGCTCAGGGAGCGAAGACTAAACGCTGAGTAAGTTACAAATTGCCAAACCTAGGTCAATGAGAAGGGGATATAAAAGACCGAAACTGTTGAGAGTTACAACCAAATCTGTCTCGGTCAATATATCACCTGGAATGGGCACACGTATGCGATAACTCAATACTCAGTAACGGCATGAGGTGGCGAAGAGAAGAAAATACATCAATAATATCAATGTAAAAAGGGAAAAGGCCTCCGATATATTATTTAAAGGGAAAATGAGAGGATAGTTTTATCGGTATCAATTTGCAATTTTCTAATTTTCGAACGAAAAACCTTTTCGGGGGATTTGTTTAGTTGCGATCAGGGGGATTCTCATACCGTGGGATAGTTCCCCTCATCCCCTAATCAGAATAACTCCTGGATAAACCACTATCCTTTGAACCACGACCATCTCATACACACAATTGAAACCTTTTTACAAATCCCTTACACAGGTTCTGTAGCTATTACAGGTATCCCCCCGAAATACGAAAGAATCGTTTTCTGTTGCCTCCTGAGTTTCTCCGGAACGATACCCCGGTGAGGGGAACATACAACATGAATCGGTGTCAACTCAGCGATTAGTGCTTCAAAAGAAGAGATATTTTTTATTTTCGCTGATTGCAGGCGATTTTCAACCAGGTTCCTTATCAGGAGCGTAAGAAATGATATGAAAAATACCCCTCTGCGGATACGATCCAGGTGAAGACCAGCATAATCCTGCTCAAATTGCCTGATGAAGATAGTCATCTTCTCTTCAAATTCCCCCCTCATGTCAGCCAGGTTGAAGGACTCTTCCCATGAAAAATCCCCATGAAAAAGAACACAGTCTTTACCGAAACTGGCAATGGTTCTACTAATTGCCTCTTCATTTCTCTTGACTATCTGACCTGCCTTAGTATCATGGATACTGAAAAAATTCCGAAACGGACCCGAGATATCAGCAAGCACCTCTTCAGTTACGATCGCATCAGCGCCGATCTCATCGATGAGAACACGGACATTTTTCAGGTGCTTAAAAAATCTCACCCGGTCGAACTGCTCTTTCCGAATATTATTCAGGATATACCCCTGAATCGGTTTCCCTCCAATGAAAGGGGAGAATGGCCGGATATAACATGCATGACCCCGGTAATACCTTATGTTTGCCGGGTGATCGAGATGTTCTCCCGGGGTTGCAATCTGTGATGCCACTGGCCTGAACGAGATTTCAGGCCTGATGATAAACGAACATTCACTCCGGACAAGATGGGAAAGCACCGAGGGTGAGAGATAATCCCAGTGGGAAACAATGATGCCACTTGGTATTCGTCCGGAAATAACTTGAGTGATAGAGTCTTCAATAATGCATTGTTGAAGAGGGAAAACTTCAAATCCTGCTAAAATGTTGGTTTTGCGATCATATTGGATCCTCATCACGAATTCACGTCCAAAATGGTTTTCTATAGAAGAACCTTCAGAATGTCTGATAAATGAGCGAGACGATGCCGGACTCTGGATGGTCATCAAAATGCGTTCATCAGATAATTCATTGATATTAGAAAACATCCGTGTAAACATCCGTGCAACAGGCTCATCTGAAACCTTCTGTAGGAGGTGATATATCTCATCAGTTTCAAGTGAGGAACAGGAGAATAATTTAGGAATACTAGTTCCGGCCAGCCACGTTGAGAGATTGGAAGGAGGACAGGGCTGGATAAGCCGGTTGATTGCAAGAACAACAAGCATTGAGGCTTCATGAGGACAACATACCGAAAGAAGGGCCTCCAATATCTGGTATTTCCGCACTGCCCAGAACGCGGGGATATACTGACCAAGGTCAGAAACTTTTTCTCTCTTTGAAGGCCGTTCCTTTCGGACCGGCAACCCATTTACATTCTTTCCCAGGTACCGGTTCCGCTGTTTCCATTTCCCACTATCCGGGTCTAGATACGGAGTAACCTCGTAGAGATATTCAATTCCCTTAATAACCTTGGTTCTGGTAAATGGTTTCATCCTGATTGCTCCAGTACATGGAGAACATACATATTAGGCATCAATTATCAAAGGAGAAAAATGATAACACACGTATCTTGCCGGTTATACAATATAGCATGTCCGAGGATAAAAGATAGTATCAAGATAAAAATGCGATAAAATGGTGGGGGATTAATTAATCAGGTAAATAATATTAGGAGATATACAGGGAATAATTAGTGCCTAATCCCTACAACGAGTCCCATCAAAACAATTATTATAAGGACCGTCATTCCAGGTGAATGGAGGTGCAAGAAGTTCCATTCCCAAGTATTGGGACTCATGGAGAACCAGATAGTGTCAGGTATTTGCGTGCAACCACCTGTACAAGATCAGGTTCATCCAGATCAACAGCATGAAGATACTGTTTCAGACCCGAATAGTTCCAATATCCAATAACTTATATATCAATCATTGCTTAAGAGAACATTCTCTCTCAAGTATGAAGACGGATGATAAGGGAAAAGATATGGACGACATCATCCCCATAAGAATTAAGTTAATATGCCCCGATTGTTAACTTAATAATAATAAACGTTGTTAAATTAATGCCTAACTAAGAAAACCATCTATAACAATCAGGGCCTAATCAGGGAAAATCAAAATCATAAATAATTCAGAAAAGGGAT
Source organism: Methanobacteriota archaeon (assembly GCA_043803325.1). Lineage (GTDB taxonomy): Archaea > Halobacteriota > Methanomicrobia > Methanomicrobiales > Methanospirillaceae > Methanospirillum. The sequence goes on from JAZDKH010000394.1 coordinate 6,920, forward strand.
TATAAAACTCAGGAAATTAAAAATAGAGTAAATAAAATCACAATTCAAAAATGCTAAAAACTCTTTAGTTCATGCCTAGTTGAAAGACACGAAGAGATTATATACAATACTGGGATGCAAGTTATTTGTTGGTTTAGTCTCCGGAAATTGTGCCTCAAGATCATCTGGCCATCGGGTTGCCAGAAATCTCAGGAAGAGGGCTGAAACGTTGATTACCTGCAATCCGGGACATACAATTCATTATTAAAATGTGGGATTCGGATCAACTGAGTTGATACGATATCATCGTATCTAATAAGAAAAATTGGTTATCCTGTGCATCCCTCTTGAAATGTTTCCCGGATGGTAAGATAAAAACGCAAAACCCCGGTCCGGTAGTAACTGACCAGAAGACGAACATTTTGCAACGTAGGAATAGGATTTTCGGGAGATCCTATGGCAGAAAAGTACACACTAAACATGATAACCCAGCGTGCCATTGAAGAAGGCATCGCAATGGAGATAGGAAAGACTTCTCCGGAATACTTCGACGCCTGCAATATCATCGAGATGAATGAGCAGGACATGAAGAAAATCGGGATTCTGAAGAACACCAATGTCCTCGTCACCAGTGAGTGTGGCAAGGTCATTGTCAAAGCAGTCGTAGGTCGTCAGACCTTATACCCAGGGCTGTGCCA